>NZ_JAKEVN010000050.1:0-27526 GCF_022398505.1 Pseudoalteromonas sp. Isolate3
ATTAATTGTTATTCTCTAAGTCTAAATAAAAGGCGTCTGGTTGTCAGGAAAAGCAAGTAGTCGAATAAACCAAAGTCTATAGTGATATATGTCGGAAGATCTGCCTTGAGCGACTAGCTGCCATTCGGCATAACTTATCTAGCATTAATTGCCAATTCTCACTAGTAAGCAATCACCCAAAGATTTTAATTCCAAAAAGGAATACCTCAGTTTGCCTTTTGTATTTATAGCCTTAATAAACTAATAGATTTAAATTAAGTTTTGTGATTATTCGATTTTTCGGGTAGAAATTTATAACCATTGATCATTGCTGAAACCAGTCCTGACTTTTCTCTTCGTTCAGCAACGATAACACCTAGTATATGCAATGGTATAAGTATTACTAGGGCATAAAATGCGTATACATGAGCAGTGATGATGGGGGAGCGAAACTCTCTAAGCTGCTTATAACGTTCATCGTCAACATTAACTTTTGAATAAGGCTCGATTACGTCAAGTTGAGTCTCGTCAACCGCAATGCTTTTAGCAAAGTGCTGTCCTAACGGTGGGTAGTAAATATCAGTCCCTGCCAGTATTAAGCCCGTTGCCATTTGAATTGTCATTGCTATCAGCAAAGCTAATACCATGAGCTTTCCTATTGGATTATGGCCTTTGTATACTTGTTTGGGAGAACGTCTGAATTTAGTTAGTTCCTTCTTATACCCTTTCATAAATGGCAGAGTTTGTGACCACATGTCATTCGACGAACCAATAAAACCCATAACCAGCCGAATGATAAGGTTTATGGCAAAAATGTAACCGATAGTAACATGTATGGTTTTAAGCATTATTTTGGCGTCCACCGTTACACCAAGTGTTTTTCCATTAAAGATGATTAAGCCGATCACAATTAGTAAGCTAATTGTGATGACGTTTATCCAGTGCAAAAGCCTGATGCTTTTAGGCCATACATAAGTAAGTGTTCTAGTTTTGTTCATAACATTTCTCCTTTTCCAGAGATTGCGTAACTTATAAATGGCCTGTTTCGGTGATAGTTGTTGTCCAATACCTAATTTTTATGGTTGTGAATAGTAACTTTAGTTCTTCTTTAAGCTTTTCTAATTCACATTGCTCAATAACTACTTCAAACTTCAGCATATCTTTGTAGCCTCTTACTTGTTCCTCTAAGCTAAAAGCACTATGTTTCTTGCTGTAGCCCATGATCGGGAAAATGTTGAAGCCGGATGCTATATCACTCAGCATTAATTGGTCGATAACATCATCCTTGTGCTTCTTAGGGACTATGAAGGTAAAAACTAATGATGAACTAAACATTGCGCTGCTCCAATAAACGATACCAGATTGGTAATAAATAGAGTGTTGTTGCCGTTGAAGTCAGTAAGCCTCCTATAACAACTATAGCAAGCGGTTTTTGTATCTCAGCTCCCGGACCTGAAGCAAACGCTAAAGGCATTAGGCCAAACATTGCTGTGGTCGCGGTCATAAGTACTGGACGCAGCCTTCTTCGAGAGCCATCTACTACACGTTCAGTGATATTAGATATAGTGGTTTTGCTCTGTTCGAAATAACTAACCATAACGATACCATTGAGCACTGCAACACCAAGTAATGCAATAAAGCCAACTGATGCAGGAATTGATAAATATTGTTCAGATATTAGTAACGCAAAAACCCCTCCCATTAAGGCGAATGGGATGTTACAAAGAATCAAACTTGCTAAGGATACAGAGCGAAAAGTTGTAAATAAAATCACAAAAATTAAGATTAAAGCTAAAGGAACAACGATTATTAAGTTCTTCATTGCTCGTTGCTGATTTTCGAACTCACCACCAAAAGTTACGTAATAGCCGCTAGGAAGCGACAACTCAGAGTGAACTTTAGCTTGTAAGTCTTCAACAAAACTTACCACATCTCTGTTTTCAACATTGGTTGTAATTGAGACAAAACGTTTACCTCGTTCTCTTTCGATCAGTAAAGGTTCTTGTTCTACCTTAATGTCAGCGACGCTCTCTAGAGGTAAAATGGTATTATCAGGCATTAAAACAGATACTTGTTTCAAATCATTTATTGAGCCAATCTGACTTGCTTTGTGCTTCGACGAAGCACCGAAAACAATAGGCGTAAATTTATTAACGGTAACTAGTTTAGATATTTGTGAGCCTTCAAGTTGTGGCTTTAGAAAATCAGTTAATGCTTTAGTGGTTAAACCAAATTGATGAGCTATTTCAGGTTTTAATGAAATGCGAATGTATTTTCCACCCTCTATCAATGCTGTTTGTATGTCTTGACTACCAGATACTTGGCTTACTAACACTTTCATTTTTTCAGCGATATTTGCTAATTCTTGGACTTTATCCCCAAAAACTTTTATTGATACATCGCCTGTAGTGCCAGTTAGCATTTCAGTTACCCGCATTTGAATAGGTTGAGTAAAATTCGTGTTCATACCGGGGTAATTTGATAATACGTTGCGTATATCTTCGATTAGCTGTTGCTTGGTATCAAAGCGCCACTCATTTTGAGGCTTCAACTCCATGAATATATCCGTTTCATTTAGGCTCATAGGATCTAGGCCAAGCTCATCTGATCCAGTTCTGGCTACAATTTGAAGTATTTCAGGTACTTGTTTTAGTAGTGCTTTCTCTACTTGGGTATCAATATTTAAAGAGGATTGCAGGGTAATAGATGGCGACTTTTCTAGTTGAACAATGATGTCTCCTTCATCCAACGTAGGCATAAAACTTTTCCCCAAACTTACAAAGGCAAAAATGCTTGTGATCAACACCAAAAAAGCTATCGATGATGCTGATTTAGGTGAATTAATAACGCTTAATAGCGACTTTTTGTACTGTATTTGTAATGATTTGATGAAGCTAGGCTCACTCGCTTCATTTGATTTCAGTATCATTGAAGCTAGCACCGGGATGCAAGTAAACGCTAAAACTAGCGCAGATAACATCGCAAAAACAATCGTCAATGCAACAGGCGTAAACAGCTTCCCTTCTAACCCTGAAAGAGTTAATAGAGGGGAAAAAACAATAACGACAATTAATGTTCCTGATACAGTTGGCACAGAAACTTCTTTACATGCTCTATAAATAACATGCAGCTTAGGAAGTTTGCTGTTTTCTGAAAGCCTATTTACAGTATTTTCAACAACGACAACAGATGAATCAACAAGCATACCAATAGCAATAACTAAGCCTCCTAAACTCATTAAATTTGCTGATATGGAAAAATGGCTCATTAATATAAAAGTGGCAAGAGCTGCCACCGGCAAGGATATAGAGACAATTAGTGCCGCTCTAAAGTTGCCAAGAAATAAGGCTAGCAATATGATAACGAGCACTACAGCTTGAACTAATGCATTTGTGATGGTTTCAATAGCAGTACTAATCAAATTAGATCTGTCATAAAAGACATTGATAGTAGTGCCATTAGGTAGTGAGCGCTCTAGTTCTAAAAGTTTTTCTTTAACTGAACTTACTACTTGGTCGGTATTACTGTTTTTTAGCGCAATAACTAAGCCTTGTACGGCCTCTTCACCATTATGTGTCACTGCACCATAACGTATTAAACTTCCTTCGTTGATTGCTGCAACATCGGCTAACCTGATTATTCCTTGTTGGTTGTTTTTTATAACTAACTGACGTATATCATCAATTTTTTCAAATTGTCCTTGTGTTCGAACAACGAAATTGTCGTTACCTTTGTTTATTCGGCCAAGTCCTCCATTTAAATTGTTAGCTATTACGGCTTGTTCAATATCACTAAAAGAAACGTCTAGTGATTTCATTTTCAAAGTAGTTGGTGTTATTTCATATGTTTTTACATAGCCGCCTAAACTGTTTACATCTGCGACGCCTTCAACTGTTCGAAGAATCGGTCTGATCTGCCAGTCCAAAATATCACGTCGCTGTTGAAGGCTTAAGTTTGGATTATCAACTGTAAACATAAAAATTTCACTTAGAGGCGTACTCATAGGAGCAAGACCACCAGAAATACCCTCTGGGAGTTCAGCCCAAATATTCATCAGCCTTTCATTTACTTGTTGTCTCGCCCAATAAATATCAGTGCCTTCTTCAAAATCAAGTGTAATATCAGTAATAGAATATTTTGTAGTTGAACGAAGAATCTTTTGGGATGGAATACCAAGTAACTCTGTTTCGACAATACGTGTAATTTGAGTTTCTATTTCCGAAGTTGTCATTCCCGGTGCTTTTAAGACAATTTTTACTTGGGTAGGAGAAATGTCGGGAAAAGCATCAATTGGCAAATTAAACCAAGCGTTGACTCCTGCAGCAGTTACGAGCAAAGTCAAAATAGTAATAAAAATTCGTTGAATAAGAGAAAACCTGATTACCGCACTTATCATCGTTTATCCTCCCAGCCCGAGAAATAGACCTTGGGCAATGCTAACGAAGGAGCTAAGTACTTCGGCTTGAGGTGTTAGATTGTCAGATTGAACAATGTAGCTATCATTCTCATTGCCAATAATAATGACCTTAACTAAGTTTATTTCTTGTCCTCGTTTTACTGCAACATAGCTTTTGTTATTGAGTTCGAATAATGACTGGTGAGGGACTTTAATACCTTCAATTAAAACGATAGGTGTTAGTAACAGTTGTTGCCCGAGTTTAAGCTCACACGATGAGTCGAAACTACTCCAGACTGTTTGCTTATAACGGCTGATTGTTTCGTCAACATTTTCTACTTTTAGTATGCAATTATCTTCAGTTTTAAATGAGTTAACATTTTTTGCAGTGCTTGCTAATAGCGAAGATTTTACAAAAACATTATGTGAAGGAATTATTTCAAAAAGGTATGGTGATTGTTCGTTCGTATACTTAAGTTGACCATTAGAAGGACTGATTATAAAAATATCGCCGTTTTTATCGATGGCTAATTGTTGTAGTGCATGGCTTAAGTGTTCAAAACTTAACTTTGCTTGAAGATAGGTTTTGTTGATGTCTAACCATTCAGCACTTTTTATCGTTTTCGAATTTGCATAATTTTTAACAGACTCAAGATGCTTCTTACTTTTTAAAAATATTGATTTACTGGCATCTATTTCTTCTAAGAAGTGATGTACTTCTGGCCCTTCTATTCTAGCTACTTTTTGTCCTTTACTTACCTTAACACCCGGATTGTATAAAAAAGATATTTGTTGCGGTGTAAAAGGCAGTTGTACTTTGAAACTGGATTTAGGTTTAAAGGATACCTCTCCAAGCACTTGCTCTATCTCCATACTGTCAACCTGATGTACGGTTTTGAACTGATGTTTAAAGCTTCCCAATTGTGAAATGGCGATCACTGAATTGGTGACTTGTTCAGCTTGAGTTTGCATGCTTAAAACGGTTAAAAACATTGACGCTATTAATGAGAATAATCGATATGAGGTTGCTATCATTTGTTACTGACTCTTGTTAGGCTAACCGCGATAGTTGCCTTGTTTTGTTTTTAAGTGAACTTATCCTACAAATAATGTGTAGTTTTTACGTCAGGCATGTGTTGTAAATTCATAAGACAAATGTCCCATAAACTTTTTAACTGGTTGATTTTTAGATGAAAGATAAAGCGATAGCAGTGCTTCTAGCTATAATAATGGTACTCAATTTTTTTGATGTAATTACTGATATTTCTTTAGGTGTTCCGACTTGGCATATTGTCGAAGAAAGTTTGATTGTTTTAGCTTCAGCGATTGGTTTTGTTTTTTTGGTTCGAGATATTTCAAACCGCACAAAGCGTATTAATCAGTTGAAAAGTGAATTAGATAAATCGGGCATTCAACTAAAAAATATTTCGGAAGAAATGAAGCTCGCTCGTATAAAATACAGTGAAGTCATAAATGAACAGTTTAATCAGTGGGGACTGACAAAAAGTGAACAAGAAGTTGCTATGTTGATGCTGAAGGGATTGAGTTTTAGAGAAATTAGTGGTGTAAGAGATACTAAAGAAAAAACAGTTCGTCAGCAGGCTTCTAGTATATATGTCAAAGCGGATGTAGAGGGTCGACATGAGTTTTCAGCTTGGTTTTTAGAAGACTTCATGGAGCCAGACAGTACAATAGAGTAGTCATCCTTTATCTTGCCTACTATCACTAGGAGATTAGCTCTTTAAAGCGTATGTAAGGGTGAATACTTTAAAAAAGCATGGTCTTTACTGTAAATAAATGATGGTCCGCTATTAACACAGAGCGCTCTTTCGGCACTAACGCATAATTGTCCAATTTCAAGTCAGAGTTTGCATTGATAATTTTTTACGTAAACAGTCATTGACCTATGTTTTTTAATGGTAAATTATGATATTTCAATAAATATCACACTCAACTGTTACATTATTAATTTTGGAGAAATCATGGCTCATCCGATAGTTGAACAAATCAGAAAAGCCGATAATGCAATTGTTGCCGAAGACTTCGATACACTTCTTAATATCTATACAGATGACGCCATTTTAGTTATTGAGCCTGGTAAAAATGCAAAGGGTAAAGCTGCTATACGTAAGGCTTTTGAAGCAATTTCTGTATATTTCAAAAATGGGTTGCAAGTAAAACAACAAGGTTTAGAAGTTCTTGAAACCGAAGATACTGCTTTAGTTTTAGCAAATACAGTTGTGTCAGCACCTAATTACCCAGAAGTAATCCGAAAAGCGACATATGTTTTTACCAAAAGCTCAGAGGGTGTTTGGTTGTGTTCAATCGATAATTCGTATGGTCATGAAATCATTGTAAAGTGTGAATAACAACTATGGAGTCACTTTTATATCTGTAATTGTGTATGGCAAATACGATGCCACCCCCAAAATGAGCTGGCTAATTAGTTAACCGCCTTACGGCGATAGATGATTTTTTGTGTATTTTTAACCCATAACTCTAAATAGATTAATTGAGGTAACCTATTTGGAGTCATGGATAAGTGTGCAAGTCATTATCAAACAAGTCTTTGCCCATTTCGCGTTAACGCAAATACTCTAAGGGTGTCTTTGAGCKATCAGRTACAGTSTTATTCATYTAATRMTATTGGCTCTACTCCATAAAACTGATATTCCACTAACTTTATGTCATCACCAATACAAATGACTGTTTTAATATACCGTTCAGTTTTGTGCTCCCATATTCAAGAAAATGAGTGACGAGCGCACTTTCTTTTTACTGAATCTCTTTAGCTTCAATAAAAAATTATAGTTGGCAATACATTATGTTATTTGTTAAGAATAGATTTATTAATACATGAGCGTGACATCGGCAGAAAGATGCGCGAAGCGCGCACGATAAAATTGTTAGGGCGAAGGACCTATGAGCTTCGAACAAGAATTCCAAGAGTGGCTTGTGGATGCGCTGCCAGAGAAAGTACCAGAAGGTGTGGTCGCTTTCTCGTTTAATTTGTACGAGCCGGCTCTACGGGATGGAGTCAAATTCGGAGTGGAAGTTGTCGGTACCTCAGAGTTCGACCCAGAGGATGAAGATTGGGCTTGTGAGGAAGTATGGGAGCCGCAGGAAAGGCAGTTATTTATTCCTATCGAGTTTTCCGGAACTGATTGGGCAAAATGTCAGGATCGATTAAAGGAGCTTCTCTTGCAGTTACTGCTATCGGAACATCGATTGTCCTCTGTGCTTAAATCAACTCGAGGGATAGGGGTGGGCTTCGTAGATGGATCACTCGATATCGTCTGGCAGCCCTAATAAGGCCAGGCACGGCGACGGCTTTTCCGTTGCGGCTCAGCCTTCACTGCAAAGCCGCGCGTGCTGGCGGCGTTAGCCAACTGGAGGTAATTTGAAGTTTCAAGTTAGATACAACCCACATTCAGACCTGGCGAATTTAGCTCAATATCAACTTGATTGCATTGAGACGAAAAGTAGTTCTGGTCATTCCAATGGTATCAGTATGGATATGCAAGCATGTTTAATCTCACATGCATTTCTGGCTGAGGCGTTAATAAATATGGCGGGTTTTGGCTTACTCCGAGAAAGTTTCAAGGAAAAGAAACCGTATCATTGGAAACGAAAAAAAGTTTTCTCGATTTTAAATGTCGAGCATATCGAAGGGTTATATGAAGTCCTTGATGCACTTCAAGAAGCAAGAAATAGTTTGGCACATGCAAAGCCCGACAGGTATGAATACGATCTGGGTGACAGTGAGGACGAATTTGCAGTGTTTAAGCGACCTTATGATGAACTCTTGACGATTGAATTTCTTAAGCATGCAAACTCAACTCTCGATGAGCTGTGGTATGCAATGGGAAATAACGAGGACATAGAGGGCTACGGGTTAATTACCTCTGCGGTAGAAGTTGGCTAACAAATTGTTCAAGAGTGATTCGGCACGCGTGGCATTTTTACTATGCGTTGGTTTTAGTGGTTAAGGTAGTATGCGGAAGCATTGGTATAGCGTGCATCACACCTTAACAAGGCGTTAGGGCTTACTACGAAAAATTTGCAAGGGTGGCGAAATGATAAGGTTCTATCTGGTTCTTACTTTGTTGGGAATATTGCTACCATACGGGGCGTTTGTTCCTTGGCTAGTTAGCAATGGCTTAGATATTGGTCTTTTGTTCAGTGAAGCGGTGGCAACCCCAATTAGTATTTTTGCTTGGCTTGATGTCTTGGTTGCGGCGATTGCTCTATTAGGTTTTATCGTGGTGGATGGCAAAAGACATAAAGTGAAGTATCGATATTTTGCAGTGTTGGGAACTTTGTCAGTTGGTGTATCGTTTGGGTTGCCACTGTATCTTTACTTGAAAGAAAAGCAGTCGCTCCAACCGCAGCCCTAACAAACGCTTCTGTCCAAAAACAAGGTAATGCTTTTCTTACTCATCCAATCTAAATCTCAGTCATGAGCTCACTTGTTTAAAGCGAGCTCATTTCTACAATAACATTACAAACCAAGTAAAATCTTATCTAAGTTTTGTTTTGATTTAGCAACGCTTTGTAGCGGCGTTAATCCACGTGGGTATTCTTCTTGCTCAAGTACTAACCACTTGGTGTTGCCGTGGGATTCTAAAGTGTCGATGATGGCAGGCCAATCAATGTTGTTTTCGCCGATAATCGGGCTCATGTTGCTACCCTCAATCGTACGTACTTTGATGTGCGTAGCGAGAGTGCGGTTAGGGTACTTTTTAATGAAGTAAATTGGATCTTTAGCTGCGTAATTAACCCAGCCGATATCTAGCTGCAGTGGCATGGTTTTGGGGGTATGACTGGCAATATAATCCCAAAATGTTGCGTTATTGAATGCATTAAACTCTTTATTATGATTGTGAAAACCGATCTTCATATCAAAACGGATTGCATAATCACTGACTTTAGTGAGCTCTTTAACCAGAGATTTAACTCCTTCTGGGTGCCATGCTCGCTCATCCCACGGTACATAAAGTGTGGTAACGCCAAGGGTTTTGTAAAACAGTAGGGTGCTATCAATAGTGCTTTCGCTGAGTGCATCAAAGCCGATGTGGGCACTACTGGCAACTAAGCCTAATTCAGTGAGCTTTGCTTTTAAGGCTGCTGGGTTATTTGAGTAAGGGCCAAAATCTCCGGCAAATTCAACGCCGTCAAACCCCATTTTGGCAAGAGACTTAAGCGTACCATGGAAGTCATTTTTTAAGGTGTCTTTGACTGACCATAGCTGAACACTTACTGGCAGTTTTGCAAATAATTGACCACTAAATACAAGGCTAAGAATGAGCAATAAAATGCGGGTTTTAAACATACTTAAATCCTAAAAAAAGCAGGGGAGTGACCCCCTGCACTGTGTTAAAAATAACACAAGGGGGAAAGTTAATCGGTATAGGCGTACTCGCTCAGACCAAGCTCTGCTAAGACCTGATCTAAATGAGCTTTTGCTTCATCAGAAGGGCCAGGATAATCACCCGCAATTGGTACATTGCCGAGGTAACCTATGTCTTTACAGCCTTCAGGTGTACAGAAAAAGGCTGCGAGCACTAACTCTTTAAAGCGTAAAAAGGCTTTACCAATACGCTTAAACTGCGCCGGTGTTTGCTCGTTTAAAAACGCAATATCGTCTAGAATCGCACGATGTTGCTTTTCGTTCAGCGCAACAAATTGCTTTTTAAAACGAAGCTGTGCTTCATCGTTAAGCCACGCTAATGAATTTAAAATTTTAATTCTATCGCGTTGTTGGCCTTCATAAGGTGCGCTAACCCATTCATTAATAACTGCCGGTACTTGTAGCTCACTGGCTGAAGGAATATCACCTTCGCGCGGTACAATGTAATCAGATAATAGCGCTACTAACGTAAGTTCGTCAGCCGTTAAGGTCAGTGGCCAAGGTGATTCTGGTGGCATCACCAAATTAGGATCTTGGCCATAGCCTTTCGCGGTGACAGGCTTAATATCTAAATCAGGCCAATGCTCTTTTGCAGAGACAGCACCGTCATCTTCAAGTGCTTTTGTGCAACCAGCGGTTAAACCCACTGCCGAGCCTGCAGCTAATAAGCCAAGCCATTTTAAAGACTCACGGCGGCTCATGTTAGAAACATAGTTATATGAGTCGTGTTCGTTACGATGATGCATAATTAAAGTACCCCGTTATCAAGTTGTTGAGCAAGCCAAGTTGAATTACGCATTGCCAGCGTCATGATGGTGAGCGTACAGTTTTTATGAGGATTTGAAGCAAATACACCGGCATCCATTACAAATAGGTTATTACAATCCCACGTTTGTCCCCATTGATTGGTGACCGAATCTTTCTTTGAGCTACCCATTCGTGTGGTTCCCACTTCGTGGATGATTTCGCCGCCTTTTGAAATTGCTTTTTCAGCAGGAGGGAGATCGCCAACGGTCGCACCCATGTTTTCTAAAATTTGCTTCGCAGTTTTTAAACCATGTTCAATTTGCTTTAACTCTCTGTCAGACCACTTAAAGTGGAACTTTGATACCGGAATACCCCATTTGTCTTTAACCTTTTCGTCAATTTCCATATAGGTATCTTTGTTCGGTAACATCTCGCCACGCAGAGCAAAGCCAACGTAAGAGCCATATGCATCACGAATTTGTTGTTTGAGGGCAGGACCATAGCCTTGTTTATCACCCGATACACCCGAGCCTGGTTGTCTAAAGCCACCGCCAATTTCAAAGTGATAACCTCGTGGAAAGTCTAGCTCATTGTTAGCTTGTGCTTGATGACCCCACCAAGGAATAAATAAGTGATTAGCGGTATGGCCATCTTCGTTATAACGTGGACGGCCTTTAAGTGCAGGAATTTGTGCACCTAACCATGCACCTGTCGAATCCATTAAGTTTCGACCTACTTGGCCACTTGAATTAGCAAGGCCTTTAGGGTGCTTTTTATTTTTTGAGTTTAATAAGATACGCGCTGATTCACAGGCACTGGCTGCTAAGATAACCACATCTGCATCAATGGCATGCTCAGTGACCGTATGTTTATCAACATAGGTTACGCCAGTTACTTTACCTTGCTCATCAACCTTGACTGATTTAACCATGGCATCGGTAATTACTTTTAAGTTACCCGTAGCTTTTGCCATAGGTAGAAGCGATGTTGTGGTTTGGAAAGCGGCGCCAATCGAGCAACCAGAACCACAAGGTGTTGCATAAAAACAGGCCATGCGGTCATCTTTCGGGCGGGTTAGTACCGCGCGGTGCATAGGCACTGCTTGAATGCCCATTTTCTTTGCAGAGGCGGCAATTAAAAGCTCAGGAACACGCGGCTTCGGTGGTGGCTGTAAAATACCTGGCGATGAATCTGGCATATCTTCATGGCCAGTATTGGTACCACACACACCAACAAGCTCTTCTGTTTTATCGTACCAAGGTGCTAAATCAGCGTATTCAAAAGGCCAATCAGCACCGTGACCATCACGGCTTTTACCTTTAAAATCGTGCTCACTAAAGCGTAATGAATAGCGGCCCCAGTGGTTAGTTCGACCACCTAGCATACGTGCACGCCACCAGTAAAAGTCACTGCCTTTAGCGCTAGTATAAGGTTCGTCAGGCACTTGCCAGCCGCCATCAACGGTTGCATCGTAAAAGCCAAAGTTTTTGTCTTTATTACCAGCCCCCATAAGTGGGGCTTCGTTGTTACGGCGAAACATCGGGCTTTCTGTTTTCGGGTCATAATTACGACCGGCTTCAAGTAATAAGACTTTGTGGCCAAGTTTGGTCAGCGTGTAAGCAGCCATGGCACCGCCAGCACCAGAGCCAACTACTAATACCTTATGTTTAAAATCAGACATCTTATAGCTCCTTAATTTTTATATTTTTAAACCACACTTTGTCACCGTGGTCTTGAAGCCCAATATGACCTTGCGATGCTGTTGCAAAGTTTTTCCAGGTTGCAAACTTACTGCCTTTAACAAGGGTATTCCAGGTTGTACTACCAATCACAATGCTGGTGGTGCTGATACCGTTTTGCCAAACTTGTAAGTGGTTGTCTTGCATCTTAATGCGTACATGGTTCCAGCTATTTGCAGGTTTGTGTGCCGCAGTTGGCGCTGCAAATAAATCGTAAATTGAACCCGCTAAGTGCGAATCAATTTCAGTATCTGGGTGTTCTTCGTTATCGATAATTTGAATTTCAGGAGCATGTGAGTAAATCATCTGCCCAGTTTCATCAGCCAGTACGAAAATACCACTATTACCCTTGGTAGAGATTTTCCAATCAATCAGTAATTCAAAATTTTGGTACTGCTTTTTGGTAAGCACATCACCGCCACCTTTGGTCAATGTCATCGCGCCATCTTCAACAACCCACGCAGGATTTAAAGATTCGCTTTTAAAATTGCGCCACTGCGACATATCTTTGCCATCAAACAATAACTGCCAGCCAGCTTGCTTTTCTTGTTGTGTAAGCTGATTGTCAGCCGCATTAGCGAGTGCACAGCTACTAACGGTAAGCATTAAAGTCAGTGCTTTAAGAGATTTAAACATAGTGTTCCTCGACGATTTACTTGCTTAAGACGCACATTTTTCGGTGCGTTTGTTGTTATTAACTACTAAATGCAACCCAATGAATGCGACGATTAAAATAATTGGGAAGATCAGTAGGTTTTGTAATACAGCCTGTCCGGCTAAAATTTCAATTTGTTCAGCACTTGCACCACTTGCCTCTGCCGATGAGCGGGCAGTGTCTATCCAACTACCAATTACTGGGTTCCAGATGCTCATAGCAAACATGCCTGCACCGCCCATTAACGACATACCCAATGCGCCAGATTTGGGAATGTATTCAGCAACGCAGCCAAGCATGGTTGGCCAAAAGTAGGTAACGCCAAGTGCAAATAGCATCGCTGCCAGATAAATCATGCTGCCCTCGGCTTGACTCATCATAAAGATCCCTAAGCTTGCACAAATGGCAGAACCAAGTAACACACCAGTAGGATTAAGCTTATGAACAATTGGACCCGCAAAGAAGCGACCAACTGCCATTAAGCCGGTGATTAAAGCTAATACCACCATAGGAGAAGCCCCAGAAGAACCTAAAATTCGCTCAATCCATTGTTGCGTTCCAAACTCAGTGGTTGCAGTGAACGTCATACAGGCAATTAAAAAGATGTATAACGGCGTGAATAAGTGGCGAATATTGCTGGTGGTCGAGTGAGCACGGGTATCAAAGCTAGGAAACTGAGCTTTAATTAGCATCGCGCCATAAATAACGGTTGGAACTAAAATTAATGCTACTTGCCACTGCCAATTTAGGCCCGCTCCCGACATAAAGTTAGAAGCAAGTGCGCCAATCACAATGCCACCTGGGAACCAAACATGAAAACGGTTTAGCATGGTAGTGGTATTTTTAGGATACATTTCTGCAATCAGCGGATTACAGCCCGCTTCAACAGAACCGTTAGCAAAACCAATCAAAAAGGTAGAAACTAACAAGCCCCAAAAGCCATCGGCAGTTATAGTCAAAACCAGACCAAGTAAATGACAGATAAACGCTAAAGCGACTAATTTCTTAGCGCCAATGGCATTATAAATAATACCGCCGACCATAGTCGCAACCGGAAAGCCCAAAAATGCCATGGCATTCACCCAACCAAGTTCGGTGTCTGTTAAACCAAATTCACTGCCAAGTTGACCTAAAATACCAGCACGGATGGCAAAGGTCATAGAGGTCACAATCAGTGCTATACAGCAAAGCCGAAAGACTATGCGGTTATAATTATTGTTGTCCATATTGTGTGTCCTGTGTGTTCTATTGTTGTCGGTTTTATAAACCTAAAATTCGATTATTACGCTCGGTGTTTGTTGCGCCACTGGCAAAATCGTCAAAGGCTTTGTCTGTTGGGTTTATTAAGTGAGCTTTAATAAACTCAGCACCTTCTCTTGCTCCATCTTCAGGGTGCTTTAAGCAGCACTCCCATTCAAGTACAGCCCAACCATCAAACCCATATTGAGTTAACTTGCTAAAGATTTGCTTAAAATCTACTTGGCCATCTCCTAAAGAACGAAAACGACCCGGTCGGTCCTGCCAGTTTTGAAAACCGCCATATACCCCAGAGCGGCCATTCGCAATAAACTCGGCATCTTTGACATGAAACGCTTTAATGCGCGAATGATAGATATCGATAAACGCTAAATAGTCGAGCTGTTGCAATACGAAGTGGCTCGGATCATAAAGAATATTAACGCGCGGATGATTATCAGTAGCCGCTAAAAAGCGCTCAAATGTCACGCCATCATGTAAGTCTTCACCCGGATGTAATTCATAACAGACATCGACACCATGCTCGTCAAAGCAATCTAAAATAGGTAACCAACGCTTAGCAAGCTCATTAAAACCTTGCTCAACGAGTCCTTGTGGGCGTTGTGGCCACGGGTAAAAGGTATGCCATAAAAAAGAACCCGAAAAAGTCGCATGAGTTGTTAACCCCAGGTTCTTACTGGCTTTAGCAGCTAGCATCAGTTGCTCTGTTGCCCATTCTGTACGTGCTGCAGGGTTACCTTTTACATGCTCTGCGGCAAAGTTATCGAACATTTCATCGTACGCAGGGTGTACAGCAATTAACTGACCTTGCAAATGGGTTGATAACTCTGAAATTGTAAGTCCATACTCTGTGGCAATACCAGTGACTTCATCGCAGTATTGCTGACTTTGGGCGGCTTTTTCTAAATCGAAAATTTCAGGGTTAGAGGTAGGTACTTGAATCGCTTTGTAACCTAAACCGCTTGCCCACTTACATAAGCCACGAAGGCTGTTAAAGGGGGCTTCTTTAGAAATAAACTGCGCCAAAAAAATTGCTGGCCCTTTGATTTTATTCATTCTTTATTATCCAATCTGTAATTTGTGCCACTTAATGTCTTGCTTTGATGAAGCAACTACGTGCTCAATAAATGCCATACCACGTATAGCTTCATTGATGCCAGGCACATCAAATGCTGAGTTTGTTGCATGGTCGCCTTGTTTAAATGCGTGAATTTGTGCTGCAAAATTGCTGTAGATATTAGCAAATGCTTCTAGGTAGCCTTCAGGGTGACCTGCAGGGGCTCGCAGTGCGTTTTGTGTGTCAGGGTGTAATTCACCCACACCCGCTCGCAGTAAAATAGAGGGTTGGTTGTGACCACGCAGCCATAAACTATTAGGCTCAAGCTGTGACCATTCAAGGCTTGCCTTGTCGCCGTAAATACGTAGCCGTAAGTTGTTTTCATCGCCAATAGCGATTTGGCTTGCTAGTAAAACGCCTTTACAACCATTATTGAATCTAAGTAGCACGGTGCCATCATCATCGAGAACTCGACCATCAACGACATGATCTAAATCAGCACAAAGCTCTGTAATTTCAAGGTCAGATACATATTCGGCTAAGTTAGCTGCATGCACGCCAATATCGCCCATACAGCAGCTAATGCCTGACTTACTGGTATCTAAGCGCCAACTTGCTTGTTTTGATGCTTCGTCTTCACTATGAGATAACCAGCCTTGGGTGTACTCAACAATCACCTTGCGAATCGTGCCAAGCTCACCGGATTTAACGCGATGTTTGGCTTCTTTTACCATAGGGTAACCCGTGTAAGTGTGGGTTAAACCGTACAAAACGTGCTGCTTTGCAATGATGGCTTGTAATTGCTCTGCTTCTGCAAGTGTTAGCGTTGCCGGTTTGTCTGATAACACATGAAAACCATGTTCAAGTGCCATTTTGGCGACGGGAAAATGTAAATGGTTGGGTGTTACAATAGCTACAAAGTCGATACGCTCATCAGCGGGTAATTTTGCTTCTTCGGTAAATAAGCTTTGGTAACTGTCGTAGCAACGACTGTTATCTAGCCCTAGTAACTCGCCAGTTGCTTTACACTTATTAGCATCTGAACTAAATGCGCCTGCAACAAGCTCTATCATCCCGTCTAATCGTGCTGCAATACGATGAATAGCGCCAATGAAAGCACCTTCGCCACCGCCAACCATCGCCATGCGGATCTTAGCTTTGCTCATCTTAAGCGCTCCTAATTTAAATAGCGTTAGCTACTGTTAATCTCATGTTATTGATAATAGGAAAGCTTGAGCAATAAGTGATAATAAAAATTCGGTTGACAATGCAACAAAATCGGCGTTTAAAATATATAGCATTATTCGGGAAAGAGACAAAATTGAGCGATGGATATACAAGAAATAATAAAAAAAGCTGGTGTAAATCAGTTGATTGCTGCATTTGACTTATTGCCAGATATTCTCTTTTGGGTAAAAGACACTGATAGTAGAATCTTGCATTGTAATCAACATTTTATTGAGCATCAGGGTTATAAAACACTTGAGCAAATATTGTTAAAAACAGACTTTGACTTTTCCCCAAAACACTTGGCGTTTCAATACGTCAATGATGATAAGCGAGTGATGGAAGGCTTCATAGTGACTGACCGTTTAGAACTTAATCAAACCCAACAAGGTGAGCTTGGTTGGTTTTCAACATCAAAGCATGCTTTAAAAGATCACGATGACAATGTGATTGGCACCTACGGGGTGACTCGGCACTTACAAAAAACCTCAAAAGCGCTTTCTCATGTTCGTGCGATTGAAGAGCCAGTAAAATTTATTCGCGAGCACTATCATCGTCAGATTAGTATTGATGAATTGGCAGAGCTTGCACATTTGTCAGTAAGTGCCTTAGAACGTCGCTTTAAAAAGCATTTGGCAAAAACTCCTAATCAGTTTATCAACGAAGTCCGTCTCGAAAATGCCCGCAAGCTACTGATTGAAACACAGCTACCCATTTCACAAGTTGCTTATCAATGCGGATTTTCCGAACCAAGTTACTTCAGCAAACAATTTCGGCGTTTGTTTGGTGAAATTCCATCACAAATGCGCTCACAACTCGGTGATTAAATTGCCGCTCTCGCCATTAAAATAGCCCCTTGCTCAGCACTGGCAAGGGCAGGGGTTAAACGCGCTTTACTAGCATAAGTTAAGTAAGGGGTAATGGCACTGGCAATACCGCCCATCAAGGTAATTTTTTTAATGCCTTGCTTTTCAAAGTATGAGATATAGCGGGCTATGTATGCACAAGCTTCATTGATTAATTGCTTACAAAAAGCGTCGTCAGAATGGCTAAAAACGAGGGGCGCAAATTTAGCGAGCTCAGCAGGGCGCGCCGATATTAAAAGCTGACTTAACGCTTGGCTGGAGTGGCAGTTAAGCTGGGTGAGTAGGGTATCTATGGCCGTTGAACTTTTCGCAACACCATCAAGTACTTCAAATGCTTTACGGCAAAGTTGTAAGCCTAACCAACCACCACTGGCACCATCGCTCAGTAATAAACCATATCCACCCAATTCGTTAAATTGGTTTTGCTGCTGGTAGCCTGCACAAAAGCCCGTACCAAGAATAATCACCGCGCCATCATGGTGTTGGTGTGCGCCTTTACACGCAATCAGCATATCTGTTGACAGGGTAAAGTTGGCAAATGGATGTTGCCACATGAGCATAGATTGATAGGCAGATTCGATATTGGCACCAGCAAGCCCGGCATGCACATAGGTATTTTTCAGCTCGCTTAAGGCAAGCCCAGCATCATGAAAAGCAAGTTCTGTAGCATGGAGTATTGAACTTTGACTTTGTTTATAGCTGGTAGCCACGTTTGCTGAGCCACTGATAGCTTCGCTAAGTAGGGTGCCATTTTCGTTTTCTAAACGCACCTTACATTTACTGCCACCGCCATCAATACCTAAAAAATAAATTGCTTTGCTTGCCATGCTTAATCCTTTGAAAGTAGCTTATTGATAGCCTCAGCGCTAATTGCACCTTGTGCGTTATGCACGCAAGAGTGTACATGTACAGATGCATTTGCTGAATGGTTTCTTATTAATTGCCAAAAAGCTTCCGCGTTTTCTAGGGTAACGCCACCACCCATAACAATTTCTATTTGATTAGCGCTGTGTGCTAAGTATGTGTTGAGCTGATTTAGACCATCAACAGCACTTTGGCCGCTTTGCCACGGCGTGCCTGCTGTTAATATGCGGTCAACTCCTAAGCTAATTAGTTTTTCAAGTGCGCATAACGGATTTGTCAGGCTATCGAATGCACGATGAAAGGTAACCATAAGCCCATAATGTTTTGCAGTGGCGAGTAAAGAACGAGTTACCTCTATATCAAGTTTTCCTTGTTTGACTGCACCAAATACTACCCCATGTGCGCCTACATTAGCTGCGAGTTTTATCTGTTTTTCCATTAATTTATGACACTCAGTACTTACAGTAAAATTGCCAGCTTCTGGTCGTATCATTACTAATAGCTCGGTATTTCTGGTCAGGCTTTTCAATGCGCATTCAATTGCAGAAATACCGGGTGTTAAGCCTCCTAGGTGCAAATTACTGCATAACTCAAATCGTTTTACGCCTAAGTTGCTAGACGTAAAAACGTTGTTCGCAAGTTGCTTTAAGTCGCCTTCGTTTAGGCAGACTTCGAGAATTTTACCATTGCTCATCGTCGTTCTTTTACCATATCTATTACACCTAGTTTCTAGTCACTTATTTAACTTGCATTATCAGAAAGTGCCTTTCGGGTTTTAATTTATATTTATCAATGAATTATATGTTTGTGTGTGTTTTTTAGAATTTAGGCTTAAATACAAAAAACATAAGGTTAACTATAAAGTAGAAAAGATAAAAATGAATATAAAATATTCCACACGCCGATTTTGTCATATCTCTCACCGAATTTTTATTATCACTTTTTGACCACTCACCCTATTCTGAATTGGAGTTTAACAAGCTATTAACTACCGATAATACGTTTTAAAACCGATAACAATAAATCGTTTTTGTGGAGGTTATACCAATTCGCTTAATTAAATGGTCTATTTTGAGGCAAGAAAACCTTGTTGATAACAAAGCAGAAATTTCGTTATTTAGCTGTTCTAAATCAGAAATTTTTAACGCAGTTAGCGACAGGTTTAATCCCTCTAAATGACTAATTATTATTGCGGGTTGGTATTAAAGCCTCATAAACAAAAACAGAACACACAACTGGAGATAGGCATGGGCAAGCAAACTGTAATAAAAACAAAAGGGCAGGGACGGCATTTCAAACGTAATGCAATTTTAATTTCGCTATTGGCTGCTATTAATACAAGTTACGCAGCAGAGCAAGCAAATGACGATGTAGAAGTGATTGAAGTACGAGGAATTCGTTCTTCAACAGCAGAAAACTTAGCAATAAAACGACTATCAGCTGCCACTGTTGATGCAATCACTGCTGAGGATATAGGTAAGTTCCCTGATAAAAATGTCGCTGATTCATTGCAACGTGTATCAGGTGTTCTAATTGACCGCGATGGTGGCGAAGGTAGCCGTGTAAGTATTCGTGGTACTTCACCAGATTGGACTCTAACCCAATTAAACGGTAACTATATTGCTTCATCAGGTTCAGGTACTCCTACCCGTAGTTTTAATTACACGTTATTGCCTTCAAGCATGATCAAAAGTGTAGAAGTGTATAAAAGTGCTGAAGCACGCATAGATGAGGGCGGTATTGGTGGTACGGTTATTTTACATACCCGTAAACCACTAGAGATGGAAGCAAACTCAGGTGCGTTAAGTGCTGAAGTAACTTACGATGATGTGTCTGAAGATACTAAACCGCAAGTCAATGTGCTTTATTCATGGAAAAATGACGACGAAAACTTTGGCGTACTTGCCGGCTTTACTCGTCAAGATCGCACCGTAACAACCATCACTAACAACGCGTCACACTGGCGTTTTCACTCAGATACAGTTGAAGGGGCAGAGCGCCCTGCGCTTGTCGACCAAGCAACTGGCGAAGTGTACAACAATGTATGGGCACCGCGGGCTATGAGTGTAAATAACTCAAACCAAGACCGTACCCGTGATGGTTATCAAGTGGCCGTTCAATGGGCCCCAAGTGACAGACTTGACTTAAACTTTAATTATTTTGGTGCCAAGCTAGGTTATGACCAAACAGGACAAAGCATTACCTTTGCTGAGTGGAATGATAATCATAACCCGTATTACGGTATTGTACTTGATGGCGATACCGTAGTTGCTTACGGTAACGGTGATAATGGTTTACTGAATGACAATAACTGGGGTGATGCTGATGTAAACGGCGGTGTGCCTGTGCGTCGCGGTTTGTTGTCTCCTCAACTTACCGGGCGTGAGCGTTTTGGTGAGTCAAAATCAAACACCTACGATTTTGAAGGCACTTATTATGGCGATACTTACAGCGTTACAGTAAAGCTGGGGCATACCGAAGCAGAGGGTGGTACCTCAAAAGAAACCTACGCTAATATTGATGCGCGGTTAGGCTCAGTAAATAGCTGGTTATGGTCAATTGAAAATGGTAAACCAAGCTATGAAGTATCGACCGATTTAGCCACTGATAAAGAAGCGTACCAATATTACGATTGGTTTGACTCTTACTCATCTGAAAATGAAGACTCTGAAGATTACATTCAAACAGATGTAAAATTTGACCTTGATGGTAGCTTTTTCACCCGTTTATATGTGGGGGGTAAATACCGCGATCACGAAATTAAAGGTATTCGTAACGACTTTCGTTGGGATGACGGCATAGCTGATAACGGTGGTTACCGAGGTTATTTACCTGGTACTGAGTGGTTCCATAATCCAGATTTTCATCCGGATGCACCAACATTGGTGAGCGACCACGTGGTTGATAACAGCGCCGGTGATACAGGTGCATTTAACTTTTTAGCATTCGATTTTGGAGCGCTTGATAACTACTTAAAAGAAAACTTTAGCCAAACAGTTGTACCTACGCTTTCGGGTACTTATGCCCTTGAAGAGAAAATTTGGTCTGTGTACACACAAGCTGATTTTGAATGGCAAGATTTTCGCGGTAATGTCGGCGTGCGCTATGTCAATACAGAGCTTAGCACTTTGACTTACGATGATGTCATTGGTCAAGACGATGACGATACCGACCCGAATGAGCGCAGTAGCGATGGCAGTGAAGTACTACCAAGCTTTAACCTTGCATGGGATGCAACCGAAGACCTTGTTGTTCGTTTTGCCGCAGCACGCACCATGGCAAGAGTGAGCTATTCAGACTTAAGCCAGGCCGAGTCATATGGTCCTCCAGTTAACATTAACTCACCTGATTCATGGACAGGCCGTGGTAATGGTACCTCAGTAAATACAGGGCTTGAGCCTATGTTATCTGACCAATTCGATTTAGGTATTGAATGGTATTACGGCGATGGTTCAGCACTTGGCGCGACGTTATTCTCTAAAGATATTTCTAACTTACCAATTTCGACAGTAGAAATAGTAGAGCGTGAACACGATTGTTGTAATGGCCCAATCGAAGTCGAAATGAACACCAAAGTCGGTGGCGGTGATGCAAAATCAGAAGGTTTGGAGCTGTTCTTTCAGCATTCGTTTGATAATGGTTTTGGTATTTTAACTAACTATACCTACACAGATACCAGCACCAGCGAAGTATCTACTGACGGGCAAAAAACAGAAGCCGAAATTCCAGGCACGGCTAAGCACCAATATAATGTGTCGGTGTATTTTGAAAATGACGACTTTAGTGTTCGTGCGTCGTATAACTGGAAAGATGACCGTGCTAACGGTATTCACCAAGGCTATAACTTATATACCAAAGACTATGGTCAGCTTGATGTGAATGCCTCGTACAACTTAACAGAGGATCTTTCGTTTACCGCATCAGTTGTGAACCTAACAGAAGAAGTTGAAGAAGGTTACTGGAAACAAAGCAATCGCTTTACTTATAACCAATATTCGGGCCGCCGTTTTTACTTAGGCGCAAATTATAATTTCTAACCGAAGACATGTTGTTTGTTGCAACCTAAAAAGGTACTTTTATTAAAGTACCTTTTTCTTTTTTAAGACAATAATGATTAAGTTTGTAAAAACAACTGAGCAAGACAAAGCCTATTTACTCGACCTAAGATTAAATACCATGGTTGAGCACTTAGAAAATCAGGGGTTATTTTTATCACTTGAGCAGCATCAAGCAAGAGTGGCTGAGCACTTTGAGCATAGTCATTTAGTGTTAAATGATGGGCAATGTGTAGGCGCTGCCAAGTTCATCGTTAGTGATCAAGCAATTAGTTTATTACAGCTACAAATTGCACCTAAAGAGCAAGGCAAAGGGTTAGGCACTAAGGTGTTAGATGCACTAAAAGCGCAAACAGCAAAGATAAATTTAACGGTGTTAAAAGCTAATCCAGCGTATGGATTATATCAACGGGCAGGGTTTAAAACTCTAGGCGAAGACGACTATGAGTTTCACATGCAGTGGCAGAAATAAAAAAGGGCGCTGTTAAAAACTAAGCGCCCAATTTTGACTATTTCTTTTCTTCGTCAGGTAAAGTGACGTTTAGCTCAAGTACTGCTAAGTCATCTTCGTTTTGGTCAAACTGAACCTGAACTGCATCAGTGTTTACATTCACGTATTTACGAATAACATCTAGGATGTCTTGTTTTAGCTGTGGTAAATAATCAGGTGTACCACGCTGTGAACGTTCGTGTGCGACAATGATCTGCAATCGCTCTTTTGCTAATGACGCACTGCTTTTCTTTTCTGAGCGGAAGTAGTCAAGTAAAGACACATTAACCTCCAAAAATCCGTTTAAATAAGCCTTTCTTCTCAACGTCTAAGAAACGAAAATCAACAGTTTCGCCTAATAAACGATTGATTGCATCTGTATACGCTTGGCCAGCATCAGATTCAGCATCTAGAATAACCGGTTGACCAGAGTTCGATGCACTAAGAACAGCTTGTGATTCAGGAATAACGCCCAGTAGTTTAATCGCTAAGATTTCTTGTACGTCTTCTACCGAAAGCATTTCACCTTTTTCAACACGCTCAGGATTATAGCGTGTTAATAGTAGATGTTCTTTTACGCTTTCAAGACCTTCTTCAGCACGTTTTGATTTGCTGTGTAAAATGCCAAGAATACGGTCAGAGTCACGTACTGATGATACTTCTGGGTTCGTTGTTACAATCGCTTCATCAGCGAAGTACATTGCCATCATTGCACCGGCTTCAATACCCGCTGGTGAGTCACACACAATGTAATCAAAATCTTTTTTCAGCTCGTTAAGTACGCGCTCAACACCATCACGGGTTAGTGCGTCTTTATCACGGGTTTGTGAGGCAGGTAAAATATGTAGCTTATCAACGCGCTTATCTTTAATAAGTGCTTGATTTAGGTTTGCTTCGCCATTGATTACGTTTACGAAATCATAAACAACACGGCGTTCACAACCCATGATAAGGTCAAGATTACGTAGACCAATATCAAAGTCGATAATAACGGTTTTAAAGCCTTTAAGCGCTAAACCTGTGCCAATCGCAGCACTTGATGTGGTTTTACCAACACCACCTTTACCAGAAGTAACGACAATCACTTTTGCCATGAGATTTATCCTTTAACCAAAGCTGAAATTTCTAATGAATCATTTTTTTGTTGGATTTGTACTGCGCTGCCCCAGTGTTCACCTTGTAGAGAGTCGCTGATCCAATAACTACCATTAATCGAAACAAGTTCTGCTTCTAATTTTTGGCAAAATATATTTGCTTCGTTGTAACCTTTTGCCCCTGCAATTGCACGGCCGCGAAGGGTGCCATAAATGTGCACGTTACCGTCGCTTATCACTTCGGCGCCATGACTTACAGCACCAATCACGATTAAATCGCGGTCTTTTGCATACACTTGCTGGCCCGAACGAACAGTGCCATGAATAACTTGCGCAGGCAGGTGAACGGTTTTTTCAACGATAGATGTATTTGTTTGTTGTTTAGCGGTTGCAGCCTTAACGTCTTGTGAATAATTTAACACCGACAAGCCTGCAGCTTTTGCGCTTTCGTTTTGCTCTTGAGAGCCATTACAAACCCCAACAGGGTTTAGCGAAAGGCCGCTTAACATTGATTTTAAGAAAGAGAAATCAAGCGCTTCATCTTGTACGTCGCTTAAGTTGATTACGATAGGCGCACCGGCAAAGAACTTAGGTGCTTGGGCGATTTTCTCATCTAACTGCTTACTTAAGAGGGCCGTATCTGCTGAAAATAAATGTAAAACAGATAACGTAAAAAGGTTCCCTTTTAATTCAAAAATTTGTTCCGACATACACGCTCAATTGAATTGTCTGGATTAGCATAATTTAAGTATAAACACAGGCTGAACAAGGCATATACAGTAAAAATCTAATCTATTTTTTCTAACTTATTATTTGACTCATGTTATAGTGTGCGCCTTCGTTAAGCAAGATATTATAGGGCCATAATGCTAACTGCGGTGTATAAAAGTATTAAAAAAGCGGATACATACCTTTTTGTAGAAAAAAGAGATGATTTCTCACGCGTACCTGAACCTTTACTAGAAACGTTTGGTCAACCTAAGTACGTGATGATGATTAATCTAGCAAGCCGTGAAAAGTTAGGTGTGGCAGACTTAGGCGCGGTTAAGCAAGCGTTAATTGATCAAGGGTTCTACTTGCAATTACCTCCGCCAGAAGAAAATCTGTTAACCCAATTTAAAAAAGACAAGGGAGTTGAGAGTGATTAAAAAACTTGCCGTCATTTTACTCAGTGCTTCACTAAGTACTTCAGTATTGGCAGAACAAAAGACACAAGCTGATTTTGACGTTTACGTTGCAGCATTAAAAAAAGAAGCAATTGAAAAAGGCTATGATGAAGCCTTAGTTGATCAAGCACTTGCAACAGCTAAATTCAAAAAGAAAGTTATTTCAGCAGATAAAAATCAGCCAGAAGTAAAAGAAACCCTCGAAACTTATTTACCAAAACGTGTGC
Source organism: Pseudoalteromonas sp. Isolate3 (assembly GCF_022398505.1). Lineage (NCBI taxonomy): Bacteria > Pseudomonadati > Pseudomonadota > Gammaproteobacteria > Alteromonadales > Pseudoalteromonadaceae > Pseudoalteromonas > Pseudoalteromonas sp. Isolate3. Next base: position 25,230 of record NZ_JAKEVN010000050.1, read on the forward strand.
CGCAATGGAAAATTGACCGCGCGCGTAAATTATACAAAGAAAACCAAGACGTTCTTGAAAAAGTAGCCAAAGAATACGGTGTTCAAGCGCGTTTTATTGTTGCACTTTGGGGCCTAGAAAGTAACTTTGGTAAAATCCAAGGTGGTCACAGTGTGATTGCATCATTGGTGACACTTGCGTTTGATGGTCGCCGCGAAGCCATGTATAAAAACCAACTTTGGGCAGCACTTGATATCTTAAAAGAGGGTCACATTACCCTTGATAAATTCAAAGGCTCTTGGGCTGGTGCAATGGGGCAAACGCAGTTTATGCCAACCTCATTTAACGCCTATGCTGTTGATTACAATGGTGATGGCCGCAAAGATATTTGGACCACAGAAGAAGATGCATTTGCTTCAATCGCAAATTACTTAAAGCAAGCTGGTTGGAACGATGATTTAACCTGGGGTCGCCAAGTTAAATTACCTGAAGGGTTTGATAACTCATATATTCTTAAACGTGGCACGAAAACACGCAGCCAATGGTTAGAGTATTGGAAAGATTCAGAGCGCAGCCTTGCAGATTGGCAAGCCATCGGTGTTCGTAAAATGGATGGCAGTGACTTACCAAACGTTGATGTTACCGCCGCAATGGTAATGCCAGATGACGTAAACGGCCGTATGTATCTAGCCTACGATAACTACAAAGCACTTATGCACTGGAATCGCTCGTATTACTTCGCAACCAGTGTCGGTTACTTATCAGATCGCATCGGTTACCCAGCGATTAAGTAATTGATTAATAAAAGTTAGCAAGTACCAAGGGTAAAGCAATAAGTTTTACCCGAGCAACTTGCTAACTTATTCGGCGTTAAAACGCCTCCTACAAACTCGCTAACTTTCCACTCGGTACAATTTTAAACCTTTACCTTGAGTGCTTGTTGCAGTGCATCAACGTCTTTACAGCCAAGGTATATGTTTTTTCCGTCAGTTAAAGTTATTTTAACGGCTTTTCCAACAGACGCGTTATATAACCAGCCATCACTTAGCATACGTATACCAATTCCTTGATACCATTTTGTTTGGTATTCAGAAGTGTCGGCAATCTGAGATAATTCAACCTGTTTGCTAATGATCCCAAACCCAAAATACCAACGAAGTTTTTGTTCATCGATTACTATTGTCAGTGAAAAAAACAACACAACAATAAGCAGGTTTATCGATATTATAATCAGTTTGAGGTTAGCCAGTTCAGGAGAGAAAATTATAAAGGCACTAATCACTAATAAAATAATAATTAACGTGTAATTAATTTCCGTTTGTTTATACATAGCCTAATATCCTTGTATGTCAGAACGTAAATAGACGCTTAATTATTAGTATAGCAAATGGAAACAAAGTTACGATTATCTCCTACAAACGCCTTAAGCAAGACCTACAAGAGTGCGCGCGAAACAAGTTTCACGCCTACAAGGTCAAACTCGCTAACTTATTCCCCTTTCCCCGGCTTTTTCAAAATCTTATCTTTAAAATCAAGTACCTTACCAATGCCAGAACCTAGTTTCATTAGGCTTTGCAGTTGCTCAGGGCTTAAGCGTTGTAGCTCTGCTGACCACTTGGTTACGGTTTCGAGTAGGTCGTGAATTTCTTGCATTTGTTGCTGAGCAAAGCGCTCATCATCTGTGTGGGCTTCTTCTAAAATGTTATCGCGAAGCAGGCTTAGGGTTGGGTCTATCTCGCGTTTTTTACGCTCTTCGAATACGCGGTTGGCCATATCCCAAATGCTGCCAGCAGGGCCGTAGTATTCTTTACGGTCACCCGGAATATGGTGCACTTTAATTAAGCGCCAAGACTGTAGCTCTTTAATGCCCATACTTACGTTTCCGCGCGAGATACTTAAGGTATCGGCAATTTCATTTGCCGTCATTGGTTCTTTAGTAATGGTTAATAATCCACACATTTGACCAATGGTGCGGTTAAAGCCCCAACGGCTACCCATTTCACCGCAGTGCATAACAAAAGCTAAGTTTTTTTCAGATAGGCTCATAATTTTTAGTATTCAAAAATTTCAGAAATTAAATGCTAGCACGCTCGGGGTATAACTAAAAGAAATAGCCACTATGCAATCTTCTGCTACTAAAGTGTAGATATGCCATATTTAAAATTTAAGTTATTGAATTTAAATAATAGTTTAATTAAATGCCACAGTGATTAGCTATTTGATGTGGATCAATAATAGTGACAGTTAATAAGTTTATCGTATAGGCTGAAATCCAATAATACCATGGAGGAACGTTATGAAAGCTGCAGTAAATAAAG
>NZ_JAKEVN010000051.1:0-27430 GCF_022398505.1 Pseudoalteromonas sp. Isolate3
GAGTGGCACAACCTTTGATTAAGTAATTACGACTAATTACTTAAAGAGACAAGGAATACCACTATGAATAACTCACTTAAATTAACTACTGCTGCGTTACTTGTATTAGGGTCAACTCAAGCAAGCGCTACTGACTTTGAATTAGATATCAGCAACACAATTACACAATCTGTTAAAAGCTATGTTCAGCAAGCAAGTAACGAACTGAAACAAAGCGTAATGAACAGCATTGAGTTTGATGCTCAAAAGTTACTAGATACTTACATGAGTGAAGATGCAATTACTTCGAAAGAAGAAGAGTTAAAAGTTGCACAAGCTCCAAAAGCAACAAACAAACAGTAAGGAAGCAAGATAATGAGTAGTGAAATCAGCTTATTTTTACTTATGGTTGCACCGGTTTTGAGTTTACTCAGTGCATATGCATCTATCGAATTATTTCGTAACGTTGCACAATGGTTTAACTTCTAAAGTATAAAGTAGATATTAAGATTTCATGAAATATTGATCGGCGGATTAAAAGCGCACGTAATTAAAGGCATGTGGTTTTAGAATAGTAGACTTTATGAAGCGTGCGATTTTTCCTTTACCGGTTTTTATTTTACCTGAAGGGTTCACCAAGCTAAGAATATTTGAGCAACGTTACTTAACGATGGTCAAAGAAGCTGTACAAGATAATACAGGTTTTGTGCTTTGCACTTACCAACATGACACAGATCTTAACTTGCCCGAAATAGGTTGTTTAATGCAAATAACCGATTTCAATCAAGATGATAACGGCCAATTATTAATTGATGTTTATGCTGAGCATGCGGTATCTATTCATAATGCTAATCAGGATAAGCAGCAGTTACGTCATGCTGATATCGAAAGAATTTCGTCACCTTCGTGGTACATAAACACACCAATCAACGATGAAAATACCTTACTAAGCCACACGCTTCGCGCTGTGTTTGCAAATCAGCCAGATTTAGCAGGCCTTTATAAAACCCCACAATTTGATAACCTTGCCTGGGTTGTTGCCCGTTGGCTTGAGATTTTGCCTATTTCATTAGTTAAAAAACAACAACTTGCTTTTAAATCTAACTTTGAAAACTTGCTAAGTTTCCTCCATACTCTAATTAACAACGAATTTACTAATTAATGTGATCTAACCTCAACTTTTTGCCGTATTACTTTAAACGACAATAATTGGATGACACAAAGATGGTAAGTCAACAACTTAACACAGGTTGTAAACCTAACATAGGTCAATACTCTGCCATGCCAGATACACCAAGCAAAGAGCTTGCTGATGCTTTATTTGCTGTTGCCGAGCACCGCGATAAGCGTGCGTTCGCAATACTTTTCCAATATTTCTCGCCAAAAATTAAACGTTTTGGAATAAAGCAATTTGGTTCTGAAGCTCAAGCGATGGAGTTAGTTCAAGAAACGTTAACTTCTGTATGGCGTAAAGCGCATCTTTATCACAAAGAAAAAGGTGCGGCGACAACGTGGGTTTATACAGTTATGCGAAATGCGTCTTTCGATATGCTCAGAAAAATGAAAAGTAGTAAAGAAGAGTGTATCAGTGAAGATATTTGGCCGTTAATTGATGAAGCCCAGCCGGGGCAACACGAGTTCAGTGACCATTTAGAAGATAAACAAATCAAACAATATCTTGATAAATTACCGATTGCACAACGTGAAGTCGTGCGCGGAGTCTACTTTCAAGATATGTCGCAAGAGCAACTTGCTGAGCACTTAAACATTCCCGTAGGCACAGTGAAGTCTCGTCTTCGCTTAGCCTTGCAGAAGTTACGCAATGAAATGGGAGAACACCATGATTAAGCACCATCCAAGCAACGAATTACTTGCCAAGTTTAGTGAGGGTAATCTACCTGCCACCTTGAGTGTTGCAGTCGCTATTCATGTTGAAATGTGCCCAGTGTGTCAAAAAGAGATAGCCGCTCTTGAGGCAAAAAATGCTGACAGTGTATTTACCGAGGTCGCTACCGATTCGGATGACATGTTAGACATAAGCCTTTTTGATGCAATTACTGCAGATGAATCAATTGATGAAGTGTATGAGCAAGCACAGGTTTCTGTTGATGTTAAAGATAAAAGCTACACATTACCCAGAGCGCTTACGCGCATTGGCCACAGTAATTTTATGCAAATAGGTAAACTTGCCCGTTCACGCATTGATTTAGATGATGGTCCATTAAGGGCAAGCCTGTTGCACATTGATGCCGGTGGTGAAATTCCTGAGCACACACATACGGGTTTTGAGCTAACTTTATTATTAGATGGTGAGTTCAGTGATGAAGACGGACATTACGTACCAGGTGATTTTATGATGTTAGATGGTCGCCACAATCACACGCCAAAAACGATTGAAGGGTGCTTGTGCTTTACAGTCGTTAGCAGTGCGCTTCACTTCAATAAAGGTATTAGTAAATTACTCAACCCAATTGGTAATCTTATCTATTAGTAGGGTTTATATGCAGCAATCAACAATTAAAATTGGTTTAAGCGCTTGCTTAGCAGGCGACAAAGTGCGTTTTGACAGTGGACACAAGAAATCTAATTTTTGCATGGATGAGTTGGCTAACCATGTTGAATATAAAAAGTTTTGCCCGGAAGTGGCGGTAGGGTTACCTATACCTAGGCCAACAATTCGTCAAGTGCGTGTTGGCGATACCATCAAAGTGTGCCGCCCTGATGGCACTGGCGATGTTGGCCCTAAATTAACTGAGTACGGTAAACGAGTTGCGACAGAGCAAACCGCAGAATTAAGTGGTTTTGTGTTTTGTGCGAAAAGCCCTAGTTGCGGAATGGAACGCATTAAAATTTATAACGAAGCTGGTACGGGTAACACTTCAGAAGGGGTTGGTTTTTTTGCAGAGCAAATAATGGCACATAACCCATTATTGCCTTGTGAAGAAAACGGCCGTTTAAACGATATGCATTTACGTGAAAATTTTGTAATGCGTGTTTATACCTACAAGCACTGGCAAACGTTGAGCGAGCAGCCTCTTACAGTTCATAGGTTGACTCAATTTCATGCCCAGTATAAGTACTTATTAATGGCACATAACTATGAAGCTTACCGGAACTTGGGAAATCTGCTTGGCACTTTTGATGGCGAAGACATCCAAACCTTAGCTGATGAGTACATATTGGGATTAATGACAGCCCTTAAAAAGCCAGCATCACGTAAAAATAACGCCAATACATTAATGCACTTGCAAGGTTATTTTAAAAAATCGCTTTCTAAGATTGAAAAACAAGAACTGCGCGATGCAATTGATGAATACCGCCAAGGATTAGTGCCACTTTACGTACCACTTACACTGATAAAGCATCACTTAAAAGTGCATCCAAATGAGTACCTAGCCAAACAAGTCTACCTCGATCCATATCCGAACGAACTAAAATTACGCTACGGAATTTAATGAATACATTATTTTGGTTTAGGCGCGATCTGCGCCTTTTTAATAACGATGCTTTGTATCAGGCTATCGAAAATGGTTGCCAGCATGCGGTTTTTTTTATTACCGAAAAGCAATGGCAAGCGCATGATGTAGCAGCAATTCAGCTCGATTTACTAAAACGCAGGCTTCGTTTTCTAGGTGAACTTTTAGCCAGCAAAGGTATTAAATTACATGTTATTGATGCGAAAGATTACGTTGGATGCGTAGAAAAATTAGCGTTATTTTGCGATCAACACCAAGTAAAAAATGTATATGCCAATAACGAATATGAGCTTAACGAAGTTAACCGTGATAAAGCTTTTTTACAGCATGCTGACAGTAAAGGCATTACCTTTTATGCTTACGATGGTGATGTAATTGCGCCGCCTGGGAGTATCAAAAATCAAAGCGGTGAGATGTTTAAAGTTTTTACGCCATTTAAAAATGCATGGCTTAAAGTTTATCAAGACACCCATTTTTATTTTGCTGAGCCGCCTCAGATGTTCGAGCCTATTGAGTGGCAGTCAAGTGAGTTGTTAGCCACAGACGGTAGCTCAGATAAATGGCCTGTTGATGATGAAACGCTAAGCCACGTTTGCGCACGTTTCATTGAAGAAAAGTTAGCAAGCTATCAAGAGCAACGCGATATCCCAAGCATCAAAGGCACCTCTGGTTTAAGTCCTTACTTAGCTCTTGGCATTGTCAGCGTTCAGCAATTATTAGCACTTATTCAACAGCGTCATCCTGATGTATTACGCAGCAGCAAAAGTAACTTGTTTTGCTGGGTAAACGAACTGATTTGGCGTGAATTTTACCGTCACCTTATGGCGATTTATCCAAACCTAAGTAAATACGACAACTTTAGCGAGAAATACAACGCTGTGGCATGGCGTGATGATGAAGGTGACTTTCAAGCATGGTGCGAAGGTAAAACAGGCTACCCATTGGTTGATGCCGCTATGAGGCAGTTACTTCAAACTGGCTGGATGCATAATCGTTTACGTATGGTGGTAGCGAGCTTTTTAACTAAACACTTACTAATTGATTGGCGTAGAGGTGAGCGCTTTTTTATGCAACACCTTATTGATGGTGATCTAGCATCTAACAACGGCGGCTGGCAATGGGCTGCAAGCACAGGCTGTGATGCTCAGCCGTATTTTCGAATTTTTAATCCAATCACTCAAAGTGAGCGATTTGATCCAGATGGTGAATTTATCCGTAAATATTTACCAGAGCTGGAAAAAATTCCTGCCAAGCAAATCCATTTTCCGCATGACTATTTAGCGAAACAGGGTAAGTCGAGCAGTTATTGGCCAGCAATTGTTGATCATAAAGCAGCGCGAGAGCGAGCGTTAAACGCATTTAAGGTGTGACATGGAAAAGGCGACCCTTGATAGATTTATTAATGTTTATCAAACACTCAATAAAGATAATTTACAGTTATTGGATGATATCTATCACCCAGACATTCAGTTTGCAGATCCCTTGCATGCGGTAAATGGTCTTGAGTCGCTGCGTGATTATTTTAAAAATCTTTATGCTAATGTGATTTCCTGCGAATTTGTTATTGAAAATACCTATAGTAAAGAGGAAAACGCGTTTATTTATTGGACCATGCAGTATCGTCATCCAAAACTTAAAAAAGGCCAAGCAATTTCAGTTGAGGGACATAGCCGCTTAAAATTTAATGAGGACAAAATTATTGAGCATCGCGATTATTTTGACGTAGGGGCTATGCTTTACAGGCATATTCCAGTGCTTGGTTCTGCTGTAAAATTTATCGATAAAAGGGCGAGTGCATAATGACGACATTAATTACAGGCGCAACTTCTGGTATTGGTGAGTCATTGGCAAAGCTTTATGCAGACAAGGGTGAGCAAGTTATTGCTTGCGGTAGGAATACAGAAAAGCTTGCCAAATTAAGTCAGTACCAAAATATCGAGTCTTGCCAGTTTGATGCAACAGACCTTCAGGATATACGTTCGAGCACAGTGGCATATACGCAATTTGATCGTGTCATTTTAAATGCAGGGAATTGTGAATACATTGATGATGCACGTAATTTTGATAGTAGTTTGTTCGAGCGTGTGATCACCACCAATCTACTTAGTATGGGCTATTGTCTTGAGGCATTGTTACCAAAAATAAAACCCGGTGGGCAGCTCGTTATAGTGAGCTCTAGTGTAACTTACTTGCCTTTACCACGTAGCCAAGCTTATGGCGCTTCTAAAGCGGGAGTCAGTTATTTAGCTAACAGCTTAGCTGTTGATTTAAACGATGTGGATGTCACGCTAGTTCACCCCGGATTTGTTAAAACGCCGCTGACAGAAAAAAATGACTTTCCTATGCCAATGGCAGTCAGCGCAGAAGAAGCGGCAAACTATATTTTTAAAGGTGTCGCGAAAAGGCGCAAAGAAGTGCATTTTCCGCATCGTTTTACCTTCATTTTAAAATTTTTAAGAATGCTTCCTACGCCGTTGTGGCTGAAGCTTGCAAAAGGATTATCACGTTGAAAAAAGTGGCTGTTATTGGATCAGGCATAGCAGGTTTAAGCTGTGCGCACCTCTTGCACAAACATTACGATGTAACCGTATTTGAGAAAAACGATTACATAGGTGGCCATACTGCAACCATTGACGTAAAGGTTGATGGCGTTGAATACGCTGTTGATACAGGCTTTATTGTATTTAACGACCGGACCTACCCGTATTTTGAAAAATTACTTGAGCGTTTAGGTGTTGAACGCCAGAAAACGCAAATGAGTTTTAGTGTGCATAATGAGCAAACGGGATTTGAATATAATGGCCACACCTTCTTTAGTTTATTTGCTCAAAAACGTAATATCTTTCGCCCTAAATTTTGGAAACTATTGAAAGACATCGTTCGTTTTAATGAAGTGTGTAAATCATTGCATGCTGAAAAAAATTATAAGGCAAACCAAACTTTAGGTGAGTTTTTAGACGAGCATCACTTTAACGATTTTTTCCGTTTCCATTATATCTTGCCGATGGGGGCTGCTATTTGGTCAACAAGTATAAAAGAAATGGCGCAAGTTGGCGTAGAGTTTTTTGTTAAGTTCTTTTATAACCACGGTTTGCTGGATATTACTAATCGCCCGCAGTGGTATGTTATTCCGGGTGGTTCTCGCGAATACATCAAACCGATGATCCAAGGCTTTGCTGATAAAATTCGTTTAAATAGCAATATCAGCTCGGTATCTCGAAAAGATGGCAGTGTGCATGTGCATTTTGATGATGGCCATAGCGAAACATTCGACAAGGTGGTGTTTGCTTGCCATTCCGATCAAGCATTAAACCTATTATTAGACCCAAGCGCAGACGAAAAACGTGTTCTCTCAGCTATACCTTACACGGCTAACTCAGTGGTACTACACACCGATACAACACTTTTACCAAAACGAAAAGCTGCGTGGGCTAGCTGGAATTACCTATTAAACAACAACACAGACAAAGCCGCTGTTGTCACATATCAAATGAATATTCTACAAGGAATTAAAAGCGACACACAATTTTGTGTCACACTTAACCACCTTGATGGCATTAACAAAGATAAAATTCTACGAGAGTTTACGTACCACCATCCAGTATTTAACAAAGAGTCGATAGCAGCACAGCAGCAAAAATCCTTGATTGATGGAAAAAACAATAGCTATTTTTGCGGAGCATACTGGTATAACGGCTTCCACGAAGACGGTGTTAGAAGTGCTGTCAATGTGGCGCAAAAACTCGGAGTAGAGTTTGAATAGTGCTATTTATATAGGTGATGTTCGTCATCGGCGTTTTGCGGTTAAAGAGCATCACTTTAAATACCCGCTTTATATGATGTGGGTTGATTTAGCAAATCCTAATGAGCTAAATGGTATTCACCCTTGGCTTGGTTCTAGTGGCTTTAAGGCTCTTAAATTTAAACAAAGTGATTACTTTAATTATCAAACTGATATGCAGTTACCACTCAAGCAGCGTGCGCTTAATAAAATTAAAGAGCTAGGCATTTCTAATGAATTTGCCAATGTTTTTATGCTCGGACAAATGCGTTGTTTAGGGCTGTACTTTAGCCCTGTAAACTTTTTCTTCTTTCAAACTAGTAATGGTGACTTTACCCACATGCTTGCTGAAGTAAGCAATACCCCTTGGAATGAACGTCATTATTATGTAGTACCTCTTGAAAAAAAAGTGAACTTTAAAAAGGTTTTCTCCGTATCACCTTTCATGAACTTAGATATGAACTATCATTGGAATATTAGAATGAATTCTGATAACACCATGATTCATATTGAAAATAAAAAAGACGAGACTCTTTTGTTTGATGCAACCCTGCGTTTGAAAAAGCACCTCCTGACGAAGGAGCGGGTTAGTGCCGTGCTTAAACAGTTTCCGGCTATGACGTTTAGTATCTTTAAGGGTATTTACCTTCATGCTTTGAAATTGTTTTGCAAACGTGTGCCATTTATTGGTCACTCGGGCAAATAAGAGAATTCAACTAGGTGATGTGATGGAAAAAGTATCAAATTTAACGCAAGCCGCAACGACTGGCTGGATGACAAAGCTGTATAAAAAACTTGTCATAGGTGCATTCAACAGTATAGATACTGGACGTATTACGCTCATTGAAGGTGATCAAAAAGAGCATTTCGGTGATTTGACAAGTGATTTGAACGCAACGGTTACAGTGAATGATGCTGCGATGTATAAGTCATTTGCTTTATCTGGCAGTGTTGGTGCTGGTGAGGCCTACATTCTTGGTTATTGGGATTGTGACAACCTCACTAAACTTATTGAAATATTTGCCCTTAATCAAGATCAACTAGATGCCTTTGAGAAAAAATTTGCTTTTTTAAGTGGTATTGCGCACAGACTTAATCATCTTAAAAATAAAAACTCAGCCAGCGGTTCGAAAAAGAATATTGCAGCGCATTATGATTTAGGTAACGACCTATACAGTGCTTTTTTAAGTGATGAAATGCTGTATTCTTGTGCAGTGTATCCTTCAAAACAAGCCACCCTTGAACAAGCCCAATCTCATAAGCTGGCATTAATTTGTGAGCAAGTCGATTTACAGCCAGGTGATTCTGTTATTGAGATTGGCACAGGGTGGGGCGCCTTTGCGATTTACGCTGCAACACATTTTGATTGTCATGTTACGACTACGACGATTTCTGATGAGCAACATGCTTATGTAGAACAAAAAGTTAAAGAGCTAAAACTTCAGGATAAAATCACTTTACTGAAGCAGGATTATCGTCTGTTAGAAGGTAGATACGATAAGCTTGTGTCAATCGAAATGATTGAAGCAGTAGGTCATGAGTACTTACCAGGCTTTTTTGCTAAATGTCAGTCTTTATTAAAAGACAGTGGTGCAATGCTTATCCAAGCAATTACCATCGCTGATCAGCGTTACAGTCATTACCTAAAGAACTCAGACTTTATTCAGCAATATATCTTCCCAGGTGGCTGCCTGCCTTGCTTAGATGAAATGAATAAGCAAATAAAGCAGCAAACAGACATGGTCGTGCATAGTGTCAAAGATATTGGTGTTCACTATGCAAGAACCTTGGCTGATTGGCGTGAGCGCTTTGTTGCTAGTTGGCCTGAAATAGATAAAGTGAAATTTGACCAGCGTTTTTATCGCTTATGGCTATTTTACTTAGCTTACTGTGAAGGAGCATTTAGAACCCGCGCCATCAGTACCGTTCATTTAGTTGCCCGTAAACCGCGTTTTGGCCATTCTGGCGATGATATCGCGCTCAATTATTAATTTTGCGTTGTTTCAAGGAGTTTGGTTTATGGCCTTACTCCTCGAACACAATTCTCTGATACCCGCTTTAGCTGTTGTAGCTGTGATGACTTTTTTATCAACGCAGCGAAGACAAGATATTTGGCTAATTTTATGCGGCTTACCGCTTGCTTTAGGCTATGAATGGCTAGCGAGTAGTTTTAATTTACTCGCTTTTAAAGAGAGTCCCTTTCCCTTATGGCTTGCTGTACTTTGGACTGCGCTACTTCTAACTATTAATACTTCGATGAAATTTCTACAAAAGTTGCCTTGGTATATTGGCTGGGGTGTTTGCGCGTTATTTGCTCCAGCCAGTTACTACGCTGGGATGCGCTTTGAAGTACTTAACACACAATTTGCTATTTGGCAGTTTTGGCTTATTTATGGTTTAGGATGGGCGAGCATGTTTATGATTATCATCACTATTAATAAGCGATTTTTAGCGTCTAAATGATCAGTTCAGTTATGCTTTACGTAATGATTAATAACACAACTTTTAGGATTTATTGATGTATCAGTCACTTAAATTATCCTTGTTTGCTGCGTTATTTTTTTCAGCAGGGGCTATCGCAAACGGCTTTAAAACAGTAGGACAAGCCAAGATGGAGTATCTATTTTGGGATGTGTATAACGCCAAACTAGAAACGCCAACGGGTTCGTATCAATTTGGTCAGCACCCCAGCAAGTTAACACTTACCTATTTACGTGATTTTGATGCAAAAGACATCGTTAAAGCAACCAACGAGCAATGGCAACATTTAAAGCTCAATGACATGGTAGGTGCATACGACGAACAGTTATTAGCCCTTTGGCCTGATATCAAAAAGAATGATTCGCTGTCGTTTCGTACGAACGAGCAAGGCATTGGTACTTTCTACTTTAATGACAAAAAGTTAGGTCAGGTTGGTGACAATAAATTCGCTAATAACTTTTTAGCAATTTGGTTAAGTCCTGACACTTCTGAACCATCACTTCGAAAACAGCTTATTGGAGGGAAACATGATTAAGCTCAAAGCACTTTTTATTTTTGCTATGGTATTGTTAATTACCAGCTGCTCTGCGCCAAACGTTGATTATTATCAAGGCACAGAACCTAAGTTTGACTTTAAACAGTTTTTTAGCGGAAAGCTCAAAGCCTACGGCGTTGTTCAAGACCATAAAGGTGAATTAACTCGTAAGCTGGTTGTCGATATGAAAGCAACTTGGGATGGCAATCAGGGAGTGATTGACGAGCAATTTGTTTATGATGATGGCGAAACGCAAACGCGTATTTGGTATATCACCATCAATGAAGATGGCAGTATCACAGGTACAGCCTCAGATGTGGTTGGAGAAGCAAAGGGTGATAGTAATGGTAGTGTGTTCCACTGGACATATTCTGTCGAACTTCCATATAAAGATAGTACTTTAGTGGTGAATTTCGATGATTGGATGTACTTGGTAACACAATCACGCTTGATAAACCGTACCGCTATTGATAAGTTTGGCTTTGAGGTTGGGGAAGTTACCTTAGTTATCGAGAAAATTGAATGATGGTTTGGCTATCATAAAATTTAGTTATGGAAGTTAAATTAAGTCTTTATTAATACTGATGTCACTAACCTTGTGATTGATAGTTAAATAGTAGTCATTTTTGAATAAATTACGTAAAAATAGCAATTTGCTGTTGCTAACTTCTCAAAAATGCATAAAGATAGGTTTTGCGAAGGCAAAATAATAACGAATAGGAATCTAACAATGAATAAAGCTCAATTAGTTGAAAAAATTGCTACTGATGCAGAAATCTCAAAAGCGGCAGCAACTCGTGCACTAGATGCATTCACTGGCGCAGTTACTAACTCTCTTAAAGAAGGTAACTCAGTAGCATTAGTTGGTTTCGGTACTTTCTCAGTAAAAGAGCGTGCAGCGCGTACTGGCCGTAACCCACAAACTGGTGCAGAAATTCAAATTGCGGCAGCAACTATCCCAAGCTTTAAAGCGGGTAAAGGTCTTAAAGACCAAGTTAATCCTTAATAGGGTAACTTACTATTTATTGAAAAAAGGGCTTATAGCCCTTTTTTTGTGTCTGTAATTTAATCGCTACTGCGAAAAAGGCTTACGCCTTTAACGCTTTATCACCACGACCAATGCCAACTGCACCTGAACGCACTACCTCAATAATATCGGTTTCATGACGCAGGGTATCAAGGAAAGATTCGATCTTTTCAGTACTCGCTACAAGCTGTAGAGTGTAGCTGTGGCGACCCATATCTAAAATAGCACCTTGAAATACATCTGCAACACGAGTTACTGCTGCACGAGTTGTCTCATCTTGGGCAAATACTTTAACTAGCAATAGCTCACGTTCAATATGCGCCATTTCGGTTAGATCAATAATCTTGAGGACATCTACTAACTTGTTCACTTGCTTGGTGATTTGTTCAACGATACGATCATCACCCATAGTGGTAATGGTAATACGCGACAGAGAATGATCGTCAGTCGTGCCAACAGTAAGGCTATCGATGTTGTAAGCGCGCTGTGAAAATAAGCCTACAATGCGCGATAACGAGCCAGGTTCGTTTTCTAATAAGATTGATAAAATACGGCGCATTATGCTTTTACTCCTTTACGTAACCACATATCATCGACTGCCCCTAGCTTGATTTGCATAGGGTAAACATGTTCTTTCTCATCTACACAGATATCTAAAAATACTAACCTGTCATTTATAGACATGGCTTTTTCAATAGCAGGTTGTAGCTCATCAATATGATCAACGCGAATACCTATATGACCATAGCTTTCTACTAATTTTACGAAATCAGGAAGTGATTCCATGTAAGAAGATGAGTGACGACCTGAATACATCATATCTTGCCATTGACGCACCATGCCCAGAGAGCGGTTATTCAACGACACAACTTTTACTGCTAAATTGTATTGTAAGCAGGTTGATAGTTCTTGGATGTTCATTTGAATTGAACCATCTCCAGTCACACAGATTGACTCTTTTTCAGGGAAAGCAAGCTTCACGCCCATTGCCGCAGGTAAACCAAAGCCCATAGTGCCTAAGCCACCAGAGTTAATCCATTGGCGTGGGTGTTTAAACGGATAATACTGAGCTGCAAACATTTGATGCTGACCTACATCAGAGCTGATGTAAGCATCACCATTGGTTGCCTTGTAGATTGCTTCGATAACCGCTTGTGGTTTGATTTTATCGCCATCGGTGCTGTAGCTAAGGCATTTTTGTTCACGCCAGCTAATGATCTGACGCCACCAATCTTCTTGTGCAGAACGATCAATTGAAATAGAGCTTTTATCAATCGCCGTTTGTAACTGTTCAAGTACAGTTTGTAAGCAGCCAACAACTGGGATGTGCGCTTTGATTGTTTTAGATATTGAGGTTGGGTCAACATCAACATGAACGATGGTGGCATTTGGGCAAAATTTCTTAACATTATTTGTTACCCGATCATCGAATCGAGCACCTAAGGCTAAAATAACATCAGCATTTGCCATGGCTTTATTTGCTTCAAGGCTACCGTGCATACCTAACATGCCAATAAAGTTAGGGTGCGTACCGCTGATGCCACCCAGACCCATCAAGGTATTAGTGATCGGTGCGTTTAATGATTCAACCAAGTGAGTTAGTTGCTCAGAGGTGTTTGAAAGTATGATGCCGCCACCTGAATAAATAACCAGCTTTTTAGCTTCTAATATAGCGCTAACAGCTTTACGAATTTGTTTTGAATGACCCTTGGTATTCGGGTTATAAGTTCTAAGCTCAGTCGTTTTTGGAAACTCAAACGGAAACTTTAATTCAGGGTTAAGCATATCTTTTGGTAGTTCAACCACAACCGGGCCAGGGCGGCCTGTACTGGCTAAATAAAATGCTTTGGCTAAGATTGTTGGAATATCTTTTGCGCTACGACAGTTATAACTGTGCTTTACGATAGGGCGAGAGCAACCAACGATATCAGTCTCTTGGAATGCATCATCACCGATTAAACCTGTAGGAACTTGGCCTGAAAGTACCACCATAGGAATAGAGTCCATGTAAGCAGTAGCAATACCTGTAACACAGTTTGTTGCACCTGGGCCTGAGGTTGCAAGTACAACACCAACTTCACCAGTCGCACGGGCATAACCATCAGCCATATGAGTAGCAGCTTGTTCGTGGCGTACCAATATATGCTCAATATCTTCTTGTTGAAATAACGCATCATATAAATCAAGGACAGACCCGCCAGGATAGCCGAAAATATACTTTACATTCAATTCTTTAAGTGCCCGAACAACTAGTTCGGATCCATTATATTCAGTTGTACTCATCCTCATTCCTCTATCTGTGCAGCATAAATGCATAAAAAAACCCCCGCATAAGGCGGGGGTTTTTTAAAAAGCGTGCTTTCACCTTTTAATAGCCTCCCGCTGGGCTTGTAACTAAGACCAGTACGAGAACGTTGACGACTAAAAGGTGGCGGCGAATATTCATTATTCTTAATTTCTTCTAAAAACAGACAGCAGACTAAATGTTTGCTGTTTAAAAAATGTTAGTAGTATTTTTAAGTGTTTTAGAAACTGATGTCAACCGCAAAAGAGTGTTTTTGCATTAATTTTTCCATATTTGATTTTTATGTTGGTTTTTTTGCATCTGTATTTTGTTTATCCTGATTTTGATGGTGTAACTATGCATTGAATCGTTCGTGTAGTTAATTAATAACTCTACCAATAGATAATGCATTTTCATGTCTGAAATGCATAACTTAGCCACTTTATAAGAGATATTTATTTAGACACCCATTTTAATAAAAAGCTTCTTTAAATTATCTCAAAACATGACACCCAAATTAATTTCTAACAGCAAGCGGTCATTTAGTAAGATGTAAGTCGAGGTCAACAAATTATATAGACTAAGAAGTTTTGTACTATTTGATGGGGACTCTTCAAAAAAGCAATCTAATATGATGGCTTTATTTTTAAATTGTGCGTACAGGGTAACTCTACTTGTAAAGAAGGGGTCGCCTCCAGTTTGCAAGGAAGTTTAGTTTATAAAATAGAAACTCAATGCCTAACATGCAACTAAGCAAATAAAGCTAAACTATTTGTAATCGAGCTTCTTCGCTGTCGCTTCATGCGATTTGTATATGCATTGATAGCTCTCTCTTTACCCGCTGCATTTTTGAATGACTGTGTAAATGAGGTGGTGAGTGTAAGCCAGTTGTCAGCACAGATATTTAATCGTTCTAAGATAGGTAGTGCGTCTTTAGGTATTGCACCGGGTTTACCCTTTTGTATTGAGCGGCCAGTCCAATCAACGAGCTGCAAATATGTTTTAAGCTCAAATGGTAAGCCTTTAGACATATGATTATGTGGCTTACTAGCAAAACGCATCAATGATTTAGGTTGTTTGTCTTTTTGAGCTGATTCAATGCGTGTTTTTATACTTGTATAATCAGAACGCTCTGGTAAATCAGCTACTTTTACTCTTACTGGGTTCAAGTCAACGTAAGCAAGGCAAGCTGCAAGTGCGGCTTCATCTAGCAAGGCTTGCGATTTAAAGCGACCTTCCCAAAATCGCCCTTTGCACTCATCTTCTTGATTGGCCTTTCGTGCAATGCTCTCATTAAGCACACGCATAAACCAACTAATACTGCTGAGTCTTTCTCGGTATATATTTACTCTGATATTCACCTCTGAAAGCTCTGCTTGTGTTAGTAATTCGCCATTTAAGAATCGTTGACAAAGAAAAGTGCTTTTAAATAACTTGTGCCACCTAATCAGAATAGCTTTATTATTTAGACGCTTAGCTTTTGCTATATCAATGTGTAGAACCAAATGAGTATGATTACTCATAACTGCATAGGCACAAACATCAATACAAAATATTCGACCGAGTTTGAGTAGTTTTTTTCTACCCATTCGCGCCGGTGTTCATAAGAACGACCGGTTAGTGGGTCTTGACCACACAAATAAGCACGACGAACGCAGCGTGAAATACAGTGGTAGTAAGGTGTGTTTGAAACGCTAATTAAGTTTCTACGAGGGGTTGCCATGCTCTTCTCCTCCATGAGTTGAACAATCTAAGTTTAGGCACAATTTTTAGGAATGTGAAATATTAAGTTGGGTGTCTTGTTTTGCTTTTCTTATCTTGATAAATAAAAGTGGGTGTCTGATTAATTAGAGGTAATAAAAAAGCCAGTCTGAGACTGGCTTTTGGTAGGGGGGTTAAGGGTTATGTTGTCATAAGCCCTAAACAATTGTTCTCTTATAGACGCTCAATTACAGCTTGAGTGAAGTCTGTAGTGCCGTGGCTGCCGCCTAGGTCACGCGTTGTGCGGTCGCCTGTTTTGATTACATCAGCAACTGCGCTACGGATGCGCTCTGCAGTGTCAGCCATACCTAAGTGCTCAAGCATTTGGATAGATGCTAAGATCACTGAGGTTGGGTTAGCAAGGTTTTTGCCTGCGATGTCTGGAGCACTACCGTGTACGGCTTCGAAGATAGCTGCATCTTCACCAATGTTTGCACCAGGAGCCATACCAAGACCACCAACAAGACCTGCACATAAGTCAGATAAGATATCACCAAATAAGTTTGTAGTAACAATTACATCAAACTCATCAGGAGTCATAACTAGTTTCATACATGTTGCATCAACAATCATTTCTGTTGATTCGATTTGCGGGTAACGCTCAGCTACTTCACGTGCAACTTTTAAGAATAAACCAGATGTTGATTTAAGGATGTTAGCTTTGTGCACAGCCGTTACTTTTTTACGGCCTTCACGTACCGCTAACTCGTATGCAAAAGTTACGATCTTTTCTGCACCTTCACGGGTGATTTTAGACATTGCTTCTGCTTCGTTACCATCTTCAGATACTACTTGACCAAGGCCAGAGTACATACCTTGTGTGTTCTCACGAACTGTGATGATGTCGATATCGTCGTAACGAGCTTGTGTACCTGCGAATGATTTAACAGGACGAACATTAGCATATAGGCCAAACTTTTTACGTAAAGTTACGTTGATTGAAGTGAAACCTTCACCAACTGGTGTAGTTAATGGGCCTTTTAAAGTGATCTTGTTACGCGCGATTGTGTCGATTGTTTCTTGCGGCAGTAACTCACCAGTTTTTTCTAGGGCAGCAAGGCCAGCATCAACGAATTCATAATCAAAATCGCAACCTGCAGCTTCAAGGATCTCAAGTGCTGAATCAATAATGCTAGGACCAATGCCGTCGCCTTTGATCACTGTGATGGTTTGTTTAGCCATTTACTTTTCCTATTTATGAGTAGATAAACACGTAAACTCGTCGCGAAATAGCATGCGATTTACTTGTTAGAAGGTTTACGTGAATGTGTTTGAAAATTTAAGCGGCTTTTATAGCAATTTATTCAGCTTTTTGCCAGTTTATCCTGTGAATACTGACTATAAACAGACTAAAGTTCATATTTATTTAACGTTTTCGCACTTTTTAACAACACACTCTAAAAATTGTCTGCAAATTCACAGTTTTTGAGATATGCATAAAAATCTGCTTTTGATTGCCAACCAGCAGCCAATAAACTATCGGAAATAATTTGCTCTTGCCAACTACTAAACAGGGCTTTTGGTTGGAAAACATAATAAGTAAAAAGCTTAATTGCGACCCAATGCTTTTCGTTGATATCAAGTTGCTGTTTTTTATGTTGCTCACTACCTAGTAAATGCTGAGTCCAGCTATTGTCGCCAATCAGCTGATTTAAATACATCGTCAGAGGTTCTTGGTTTAATTGACTAACACCAAATAAACAAGCCAGTGGCGGGCTTATTATCTGTTCTTCGGCTTGTTCAAAAATGGTTTTACGTGAAAGGCTAGTTGCTTGATGCTCGCAAAGGAACAAAACATAGGCATATAACGGCAAAGCAACCTGTTCAAATTGAATTGAGTCGATGTGTTTAAATAGCGCCTGGATAATTCGCACCATATTCTCAAGGCGCTTAGATATATGCTGAAAAAGCGGATGAGAGGTGGTTGCAACTAAGCGTTGAAATAAGACTTTTTGAATAATCGCAGGGGCGTTATCGTATCCGACCATAGATAAACAATGGCGTAAGTCTTTAGCTCTTTGCTGCTCTTTATTATAGGGCTTAACGGCAACAGTAAGCTGCGTAATCAATTCAGGGTAGGGGCTTAAAAGCTTATCTAAGCTACGGTAGCTGTATTCTTTTGATACTTTTAATGTGCTAATTAGCTCTAAATATTGTTGTCTACGTTGCTGATTTAAAGGCTGTGGCTCGGCAAAATTAATGTTTTCACTAAACCATACGGTGTATAGCAAACGAGTATCTTTACAAAGTCTTTGTTTGTCAAAAATAGTTAAGTTTGCTTTAAAGCGGTGCCAGCGAATTTTATCTGGGCAACTGGCATCAACTAAAATATGGCGGCCATGTTCATCTGTGGCTAAATAGATAAGCACCTGCTCTGCGTACTTTACTTCACTTGCTGGAATATAAGGACCAATATGAGCAATCAATGCTTTTATAGCACTTTGAGCAAACTCGTTCGGAGTGCGCAAGTAGATATCAGCCATAGCTTTGTGCATACTAATATGACCACCCGAATCGCGATAAGTCGTATTCATAGCAATAATATTAGCTAGAGCTACTAGGGTTGTTGCACCATCGTAAATCATAATTTTTGGTGCGCTTAATAGTGCTTGTTTATATTTATTTAAACGAGCTAATAAATGCTGAATAGAAAGCGTATGTGGGCCTGAGTCTTTGAGTAGTTTTGCGGCTAATTGATGACGACACTGCCAAAGCTTTTTATCTTGAGCTGTGAGTGTTTGGCCTGCGGCTAATTTATTGCTTTGTGATTGCACACATAGGTAATTGGCTAAACAACAGCTAATTATCTGTTCACTAATTGCTTGGTTGTAGTTAAGGCTGTGGCATAAAGTACAGGCAATAACACATTGGTTTACGACTAAATTGGTCGTGTAGCCGTGGTTCGCAACATACAAACTTAATTGCGCTTGCATGCCTTTTGGGCAGGCTTGATATAGTAGATAATACCGCTCGGCAAGATTACTTAGTATAGGGAAAATTTGTGACCATTTTTGCTTTTGATGATAAAGCTTGAGTAACTGGTGCGTACTATCAAATAAGCGTGCCAATTCTCGTGGCGTCACGTTTTCCATCATAAGCTGTTAGGTTTCTTGTTGATAGCTTTCATAGGCACTTGGTCCCCATAATACCAGCTGACCATTTTTAAAAAGTAGGCCTGTGCATTCATCTATAGTGGTTATCCCATCAGATTTAACATGCTGAGTGCGATAAAAAATAATTTGCCAAACATTGTCCTCAACTCGTTTAGCATAGGTTAGATCGGGGCTACCTAAATAATCAAGTACAGCATTGAGGTTTTCGGGCTTATCAATAGATAGTTTCGCGATATAGCGTTTATTAAAAGCTTCACGGTCTTGCCAAATCATAGCTTGCGGATCATCTTTATAAAAAGTGATCACTAGGGTTGCTATCAGTGCATAAACACCTAACCCAAGTACCAGATATTGGAAAACCTTTTTAAACATGTGTAACTCTATAAAACTAACGCGAATTTTCAGTATACGCCCAGTTAGCAAACTGTGCTACGAGATTGCGACTAATTGAGCCTTAACTGCTTTAAACTAAAGCCTAAGTTAATATCGGTACGCAGCATGACAAGGTTTTTTGATATCACAAACATGTCCATACCAGCACTAAGCTTACGTTTTAGTGTTGGGTTTAAATCATCGTCATTAATAGCTGCTTCAATCGACTCATAATCATTTATAAGTTGCTGCGCTGATTTGTTGCCAATGCCTTTGACCCCAGGTATATCATTGGTTTTATCACCTGCTAAGGCCCAAAAATCAGCGAGCCGATGCTTGGGTACATTAAAACGCTGCTTTATATCTTCAACGTCAAGATATTGCTTTTTAAAGTAATCATATATAGCTATTTGCTCAGATAAAAACGGTAAAAACCCTTTATCTGTAGAGACGATAGTAGAAGGTACATTATTAGTCGCAGCTTTATGAGCAAGGGTAGCAATTATATCGTCTGCTTCGTCATTATCTGGTGAGAAAATCACAATGCCCGTTTCTTCAATTGCTTGTTTAAAGCGTGATAAGTTTTGTTTGAGGGTATCGGGCATCGGTGAACGAGTGCTTTTATATGCTTCAAAATAGTGATAACGCCAGCTTTTTTCACCATCAAACACTGCAATCGCGTGAGTAGCATTCGTTTGCTGGCGTAGTTTTTTGCAAGCATGTGCCACTCGGGCACAGCTTGCTTTTATCATATGTTCTTCACTGTGATGACTCTGATTACTATCAACAGCATAGATGCGTCTAATAAGATTAAGCGCATCTATTAAAAGTAATTGGGTTGTCACATAGGCTCCTATTAAGCTTTGATCTCATAGCAAGGAATATATCTACTGCCTGGTAACTTCATGCGGCCTTGCTCAACAAATGCTGCCAGTAGTTTATCCATATCAGCCATAAGTGCAGGCTCACCACTTAACACAAAGCGGCCATGCTGTTTGATGGCTTGTAAGCCTTCGTCTTTAACGTTACCAGCCACGATGCCTGAAAACGCACGGCGTAAATTAGCAGCTAATTGCTGAGTTGGTTGATCTAAATGTAGATCTAAGCTCGACATATTAGCATGAGTCGGTGCAAACGGTTGTTGGAAATCATGATCGATTTTTAGCGTCCAGTTAAAGTAATATGCATCACCTTGGCTTTTACGATAGTCACGTACCTCGACCATTTTATCTTTTAATGTTTTACCAACACGCTCTGGATCGTCGATTATCACTTCAAACTTATCAAGTGCCGCTTTACCTAATGTTTTCTCGATGAATTTACACAGCTCAATAAAGTAGTTTTCACTTTCTTTAGGGCCTGTAAGGATTACTGGTAAACATTGTTTTTCGTTATCTGGGTGCAGCAGAATACCTAAAAGGTATAGCAACTCTTCAGCGGTACCTGCACCACCTGGAAAGATAATAATGCCATGAGCGGTGCGAATAAATGCCTCTAAACGCTTTTCGATATCAGGCAAAATAACCAACTCATTTACTATTGGGTTAGGTGGTTCAGCGGCAATAATGCTTGGTTCAGTTAAACCTAGATAACGGTTGTTAGTAATACGCTGTTTAGCGTGGCCAATGGTGGCACCTTTCATTGGGCCTTTCATTGCACCAGGGCCACAGCCGGTACAAATATTTAATCCACGGAGGCCAAGCTCATAGCCAACCTGTTTGGTGTATTTGTATTCAACCTCGTTAATTGAATGACCGCCCCAGCATACGATCATACTCGGGTCACTATTAACTCTAAGTGCGCCTGCGTTTCTGAGCATATCAAAGACCATATGAGTGATGGCTTTTTGTTCTGTTAGGTCTTTTTCATATTTTTGACAAATAAACAGAATATCGCGAATAACCGAGAAAATATGTTCATGAATACCGGTAATAATTTCGCCATCAACAAAAGCGGATTCGGGTGGGTTTTCAAGTTCAATTTTAATACCACGCTCTCGGCTTAATAAGCGAATATCAAAGTCTTCGTATTTATTGTAAATTTCTAAGCTTGAATCGGTGTGGCTGCCCACATTGAGAACCGCAAGCACACAGTTCCTAAATAATTTATAGCGCTCGCTGGTGGATGATTGTTCGAGTAGATCAACTTCTAGTTGCGATAGTAAATCCAGTACACCTGTTGGATTCAGTTGTTTTAACATAAGCACTCTCCCGGCTCGTCAATGAGCCTTTATCATTATGTGTCAAAGACCTCACATACTAGATGAGGCCTTTATTTGCTAATGCAAACTTTATTTCGTCCCTCGTTCTTGGCTTTGTATAATGCTTCGTCGGCACGGTCAAAGGCAATTAGCGGGGTATCACCTTTTTTCAACTGGGTTGCACCAGCAGAAATAGTGATTTCTACTTGCTTATCTTTGAATTTAAACGGAATACTTTGAATAGTCTTGCGCAGCTTTTCTAGCGGCACAGTCGCTTTTTCAATCGCCATTCCACTCATTAGTAATACAAACTCTTCGCCCCCGTAACGGGCAATGAAGTCTGATTTACGAATTGACTTTTGTAATGCTTTAGCAATCACTTGCAGTGTTTTATCACCAGCACTGTGGCCATATTGGTCATTGATTGATTTAAAGTGGTCAACATCAATCACTACAAATGTGATGTCTGATTCCTGCACATTAAATAAGTTGAACTCATGATTGAACCGCTCATCGAACGCAGAACGATTTGGTAACTTCGTTAGACCATCCAGTAAACTCTTAAAGCGTTGTTCATTAAGGCGCTGCTTGTAGGTCGAAAGCTTGCTTTCTAAATGACTAATACGGTTATTAATATCGTTGAAGCTGGCAAGTAAGTTCTCGCGCTCCGTTTGTTCTAGCTTTTCTTTAGCGATTAAATCATCACTTAATGATTTTAACTCTTCTTCTACTAGCTCTTTAAGCGAAGAAATAGATGTAGCCTGCTGTGTTTGCGTATGCAAGTTTTTAATCTTGTTTTCGATTTGTTTATTCAGCGTATCATATTCGGCGCTGAGAGATTCTGAGTGTTTACTAGTAGAAACAATTGAATGATGTAAATCTTCAATGGTCTGATTTAAAGAGATCAAAAAGCTCTGAGCTGATTGCCGCTCTTTACTCATATTGCGTGTAACGATGCTAATTATATTCAGCGCAGAATCAAGTAGGTCGTCAACACTATCATTATGGGTGATTTTGCTTTTGATGCTATTTATTTGCTCGGCACTTTCTTCCTCGAGCACTAAGTCATTAGCAAGAGATAAAAGTTGCGTGGCAAGTTCAGGCTTGATTTGTGCTTCAGTTTTGCTTGTCGTTGCAAGTTTGGCTTGTAGGGCTTGATGATAGATAACCACTAACTTTGAGAGTAACGGAACAAAGTCATGATTAGACTGAATATTATTTAATTCGTGGTCGAGTAGATAACGCAGCGAACGACGGGCATCATCAGGCAGACCTCTCACTTTTTGTAGCTGCTTACCAGCGTCAGTGACACTATCATTCAGTTCGCGTTGAAGTGCCATTTGCTTAGTTTCTTGGTGTTTTAACAGGCCAAGCACATCATCTATTAGCGGTGAAAGTAAATCGAAATTTACACCTTTTTTTAACGCATTTCTAAATTTAGCCAATCGATTGTCTAGTTCAATGTCTAGTCCCTTACAGCTGAGTGATAGTTTCGCTGCAAATTGAGAAAGGACTTCAACTTGATGTTTGCGCGCATCTTCGACCACTGCACGAGCGTCGATCGCTTGCTTTAGCTTTTTATTAAGAACATCATGCTGTTGCTGCACCAAGTAATACCGCCATCAAATTTCAAAAATTGCTATACGATAAGTTTACAACAAATTAATACGAAATGTAGTTTCCAAGTCAAAAACTTAGCTATTTTGTCTATCAAACTTGTTGCAATGGTTGTTTATCGGTTTTTAATTCACATTTTTTCTCGCAATTGTTAGTCTGTTTTGCAATTTTGATAGTAATAAAAAGAGTTGTTATGAAAAAGTTTTTGGCAATGTCTATCTTGGCGGCCTGTTCTAACAGTGTGTTTGCAGATGTAAACTACTCACTGTCTATCACTCAGCCAGAGCACCACCTAGGTAATGTAAGTGTTGAGTTTCCCCAAACCGCACAAGCACATTTAGATATTAAACTTCCAGCTTGGCGTACTGGCCGTTATGAAATTTTAAATCTTGCCAATGGTGTACGCTTTTTCGAAGCAAAAGATGATGACGGTAAAGCATTAAAGTGGGAAAAAATTGACCACAGCACTTGGCGTGTTCATCTAAACGAGCCAACTCAAGTAAATGTAGACTACCAAGTATACGCTAACGAGCTAGGTAAACGCGCTCGACATATTGATGACAGTCATGCATTTATTGATGCATCTGGCTTTTTTATGTTTAGTGAATCATTCCGTCAAGACCCTGTGACTGTAAAACTAAACGTACCAAAAGAATGGCGTTCAGTGTCGGGGATGGAAAATGCGGGTTCTAAACATAGCTTTAAAGCTGCAGATTACGACATTTTAGTTGATTCACCAATCGAGAGTGGTATCAATGAGCTACATAAGTTTAGCGTTGATGGTCGTGAATACGAACTAGTTATCTGGGGTGAAGGTAACTACGACGTAGATCAAATGCTAACCGACCTTAAAAAGCTCGTTACAACTGGCAATGTAATTTGGGATAGCTACCCGTATGAGCGTTACGTATTTATGGTACATGCAACGTCAGGTGCCGGCGGTGCAACAGAGCATTTAAACTCAACAATTATACAACGTCCTCGCGATCGTTTTGGTTCTCGTAAAGATTATCTTGCGTTTATCAGCACCGCAGCACACGAATTTATTCACACTTGGAACGTAAAAGCGTACCGTCCTAAAGGGATTGCACCGTACGACTACACGAATATTAACTACGCGAAAACATTATGGATTGCAGAGGGCTCAACCAGCTACTTTGAGGATCACTTAATGGTTCGTGCAGGTATTGAAACAATGGATGAGTTCTTCGGTACATTAACCAAAACAGTTAATCGTCACTTACAAACACCGGGTCGCGAAGTACAAAGCGCAACTGAAACTAGTTTTGATAAGTGGATTAACCAAGGCGGCGATCATGCACGCAACTACAGCACCAATATCTATTTAGAAGGTTCATTGATCTCAATGGCGCTTGATATTGATTTACTAGAAAAGAGCGACGGCAAAATTAGTTACCGCGATGTTCACCGTGCACTTTACAACAAACACCGTTTACCAGATGGTTTTACGCCTGATGATGTTAAAGCGATTTTAAAAGAGCTAACGGGTCGTGATTACAGCGCATGGTGGCAAGCGAATGTGGATGAGCCAGCAGCTATCGATTTTGATTCACTACTTGCAAAAGTGGGGTTAGGTTTAATTCGCCCAGAAGGTGCAAAATCAGTACCTAGTATTGACTCGTTCGCTAAAAACAGCGGTGAGTTATTAACCTTAACTCATGTTCGCCGTGGCGGCGCTGCATGGCAAGCGGGCTTAACTACAGATGATAAAATCGTCGCGTTTAACAAAAAGCATGTTGGTAAAGATTTAACAGCCAGCCTTGAAACGTTTAAAGCAGGCGACACAGTGACTGTTGATTTCATTAGACGTGATGCATTGCAAAGTACGACACTGACACTTAGTGAAGACTTTGATAAAGAGAAAAAGGTACAAGCATTAAAAGATGCAACACCAGCTCAAATGGCATTGTTTAAAGCATGGATGGGCGTTGATCACCCAAACCTAGCAAAATAACTCGTTAATGGTTTTTGATTGGTAAGAGAGGAGCTGCGGCTCCTTTCTTTTTGTTTGGTGTTTGTTGCGCTTTTATAAACTGCTTAGTGTATTTTGCATTTTGTAGAGTGCTTTGGAGTTGCTGCTTTTTTCGTCGCCAAAACGATTTGTTAACTTTGTCTGTTCGGTCTCGAATATCACTTTGTGGATTATCGGGTTGTGATACTGGGTAGGGCAGCAATGAGTATCCATATACGCCGGTTTCCCAAACATGCTGTAAATCACAATCAACGGGGCGGCCAAATGTGGCTGTGGCCTTTAAAAGTGATTTTGCACCTTCCAAACTAACAGCAGTTGCACAGCAGCCAGACATAAGCTTTTTATGAATGACTAAATGCTGCTCATCAGCGAGTTGTTTTGTGAAAGCAATGTCGCGATTGCGGTCTTTGTAAGCAGCCAATTTTATTAGCTGCCAAGGCTGTTTTAATGTATTAATGTTGTCAATTGCACTGTGAATAGAGCGGTCGAGAACAAAGTCATCTTCTAAAATAATGGCGTAATCTAATTGCCTATCGACAATGGTTTGCCATGCTTTTCTGTGACTTAAGTAACAGCCAATTTCACCTTTGCTCAATGGCTTATGATATTTTTTTAGGTTTAAATCAGCACTATAGTGCTTGGCTATCTCTTTATCAGACAGCTCTCTTCCATCAATTGCATCAAGGCGTTCAAATGCCAAATTCTGTGCGTTGAGCTCATGGCTTACACGGTTTAATCGTTCAGTAGAGCTTGCTAAGTTGATTACAAAAATAGCGGTCATTATCGTTACCTGATGGTCAGTTTGAATCAGGCTAACAAGCTTTAATGACGCTTGGGTGTCAGAACTATTTCGTTTTTATGTCAGGGCGAGGGCTATTTAAAATCACTTTTTTTTCTTGCTCGGATAAAATGATCCAATCAAAAATTTCATCATTACTGCGGCCACAGCCAGTGCAAAAGCCATTTAGGCGATGACATTGGCCGATGCAATCTGTTTTGAATTGGCTGGTTGGTTTTTTTGAATTTGTCATAGTGATGAGAAGGCTAATGTAGCCTTCAAGAGTATTTTATTAGCCTTCAAGGGTATTTTATTTGCCTTCAACGGGTTTACCAATTTCAAGAGTGGTAGACCAAGGCTGTTTACGCGATAAGGTTTTACCCGAATGAATTGAGATAACAGGGTTGTTTTCGTCAAGCACAAACGTGGTGCGTAACGATTCTGCAGACTCTTTTTGTGTTTGATGCCAATTATTACCTGCTAAACAAGCTTGGGTAAAATTAACCGCACGGGTGTGATCGGCCACAGCTTGCTGCTGTTGCTCATAGTTGCCTACACAACGGTAGGTGACATTGTCTTTACCAAGCGCCGTGATTTGACAGTTATCAGCAATAAGGTTGTATTTTGCTGTCCATGTTTCCATGTATTTAGTATTTACACGGCTACGTTTTAAGCCTTCAAAGCGGTTGTCGTAAGCACCTAATAGGGCGTTGATTTTCTCGCAAGGGGTTAAGTTATCAATGGCAACTTGTTGTTCAGTTGTTAGTCCTGTACAACCTGTTAAAACAAGGCCAGTTAGTAAGGCGACGAGTGGCTTTTTCATATCAGGCTATCCTTTTAAATAGCAGTTCCTTAAACGTTTTCTAGAGGATACCTAAGCCCTTGTAAAAATGCTAATAAAGATTAAGCTGCTTGCAATTTTATGTGTGAAGTTATTACAATTAAATTTCGGATAAAATCCAAGGATCATTTATGCAGCAACAAGAAACGCAATCTTTTCTTGATTTCTTTAGAGATAGATTAACAAACCCCGCTTTATTTACCTATTTTTGGGTTTTAGGAGTTTTCCATTGGAAGTTGATAGGATGGTTTTTATTTGAACCTTTGGAATTTAGCTTAAAGTTACAACGATATAAGTCATTAGGATTTGAGATCAATTTCATTAACCCATTGTTCATCACAATACTTGTCATTATTTTTTCTCCTTTGATGAATAACTCGGTCGAATTTATTAAAAGAGCATGGGATCAAGCTTTTTCATGGATTCTCAAGAAAATAAATTGGAAAGAACTAGTTGATGCTGAAGATTATAATAATCTTTTAAATACTAATGAGAGTTTGAGAAGTGATAAAAGAGGTATGCAAGATCAGCTAGATAACCAAATAGGAAAGTTAAAGCAGAGTGAAGCTGATTTGAGTTCAAGAATTAAAGGGTTAGCTGATTTGGAGACAGAGAAAAATAAGTTAGAAGTACAAAACACCAAACTAAATAATGAATTAAATCAGCTTCAAAATGAAAGCCAAGAAAAAATCAAAGTAACTAAAAATGAAGTTGAGGAACTCAAGTCAAAGTTTGAGCTGCTTAGTGAGGAGCATAAAGAGATTAAATCTGAAAATGATGAATTAAAGAAAGATAAGCTAAGTTTAGAATCTCAGATAATCTCATTAAAGAAAAGTAGCTCTATTTATAATCAAACGGACCTTTTTGAAAATACAGCGGCCAAAACAAAGCCTAGCCAAGAGCAATTTTATCCTATAAGAGGCTTGGAAATTGATGGAAATAAAATAGATGTATTTGATTTAAATGAATGGGGGGATTACCCCCATATAATAGGCCTAGAGAAAGATGAGCTTTATCAGGTTAAGTTAAATATTGATTCAAATAAATTAGAGAAAGGAGATTCGATTCTATATTTCAATGGTCACACTTCTTTTGAAATAAACGAAGGGACTGAGATTGTTGAGTTCCCATTTGATAGAAATGAACAATCAATCGTTTTGACGGTATCTGGATTATCAAAGTTTAATAATAG
>NZ_JAKEVN010000052.1:0-26611 GCF_022398505.1 Pseudoalteromonas sp. Isolate3
ATTACACTATTAGTAAATTTTTAGAACATATAGGGAAGAAATGATGAACTTTAAAACTACATTACTTAGCAGCGCCGTTCTATTTGCACTGGTTGGTTGTGGCTCAGATAACGACAAGAACGACTCGGTTGACCCTCAGCCGCAAACTGCACAATTCACGTTAGGTGTGTCTGACGCACCTGTGACAGGTTTAAAAGCTGTTAATGTTGTATTTGATTCAATCACATTGAAAACCCAAGGTGGTGAAGAGTTCACTTTTGAGACCCGTGAAGATGATGATGAAACCATGCCTGAAATGGTTAACTTGTTAGACTACACAGGTGATGATGTATTTTCTTTACTAGAAGATGAAGAAGTTCCTGCTGGCGAATATCAATGGATCCGTGCAGATGTGATCAATGGTGACACAAACGATTTAACCATGACTTCGCATGTTGTTTACGAAGATGACAGCATTGCACCACTGGTTGTTAAGCGTAAAGGCAACGATGGTGTAGGTGAAATCCAACTTGATGGTTTTACCCTTAACCAAGCTGGTAACGACTTTGTTATTGAGTTTGACCTTAAAAAGTCATTGGTTGATCCACAAAATAGTGATGAGATCTTCTTAAAACCACGCGGTGTTCGTTTAGAAAACCTTGCCGAGTCTGAAGATATCGAAGGTACTGTTAGCGACGTACTCATCGCTAACTGTGAAACAGATAATATCGATATCGCATTAGAAGATGGCTCATTCAGTCATGCTGTTTACCTATACAGCAGCGATGTTGAAATGCCAATGGATAACTATGAAGTTAACGAAGATGAAACACCACTAGATGCACCACTTGCAACTGCTGATGTTATTTTCGATAGCGAAGATAACCAATACGAATTTGAACTTGCGTTCATTCAACCAGGTGATTACCAACTTGCCTACACCTGTGCAGCGCATATCGATGACGTAGAAACTCAAGACGAAGCATTTACGCTTTATCAAGTTAAACCAATTACAGTAACATCGGGTGAAGACTTAAACGTGTCTTTCACAGTTTCTGAATAATATTGGCTTTAATACCAATTCACTTAATTAAGTGGTCTATTTTGAGGCAATAAAAGCTTGTTGGTAACAATGCAAAAATTTCGTTATTTAGTTGTTCTAAATCAGGAATTTTTAACGCAGATAGCGACAGGTTTAATCCCTCAAAATAATTATGTATTATTGCAGATTAGTATCAATACCCCACTAAAAAGCCCGCAATGCGGGCTTTTTGTTTTAAAGTTTATCGTAGCGAGTAATCACTTCGGATATTTTATCCACCACTTTATCTGCACCTGATTTAATGTCTCCCATTATCATGCTGACTTCTTCAACATTTTGTTGAGACTCACCAGACAACGCTTCTATTTCTTCGATAAGGGCTGTCATTTTTGCTGCAATTTCTTGAGTCTTCCCAATAAGACCTGATATTTCACTGGTTGACGCAGAAGTACGTTGCGATAAATTTCTAACCTCATCGGCGACCACCGCAAAACCACGACCATGCTCCCCTGCTCGAGCGGCTTCAATCGCTGCATTTAAGGCTAGTAAGTTTGTTTGCTCTGCGATGCTATTAATAGTCGTTACAATTTCACCTATTTGTGATGACTGCTGCGCTAATACATCTGACAATTCACGAGTTTGATGAACCTGCTCGCTCACTTTTTTTGATGACTCAACACTGCTCAAAATTCGCTGTTGACCATTCGTCACGACTTGCGAGGTTTCCTTCGAAGTGCAGCCAGCATTTTCTGCTGCATGTTTAACTTCTTCGGTGCTGTTAACTCTGGCGGTGACATCAGATGCAAACTTAATAATCTGCGTCACTTTACCCTGTTTATTAAAAATAGGGTTGTAGGTTGCCTCTAAATAAAGCGGGCTGCCATCACGTTTTTTACGAGAAAATTGCCCAGAAAAAATGCGCCCGTTCGCAAGCTCTTGCCAAAAGTTGGGGTTGTTTTGATAAAAGTCATCATAACAAAACAATTTATGATGCTGACCTTGGATTTCAGCGAGACTGTAACCCACAACATTAAGAAAATTATCATTTGCAGAAATAATATGACCATCAGGAGTAAAACGGATCATCGCGGTACTTTTATTAACGGCATCATAAATTGCCGACATTTCATCAAGCTTTTCAACTTCTCTGGTAATTTCTGAAGCAAACTTAATCGCACAGCGTACCTGGCCATCATCACCCCTAACGGGAAAATAAGTTGCACGCAGCCAAATATCTTCGCCGGCACCATTAATGCGAGAGAAAACCCCTGACTTTGCTTGGCCTCTAGCAATATCTTGCCAAAAGGTTTGGTATTCTTTTGAGCTACTATATTCAGGCGCACAAAACTTACTATGATGCTGACCAATAATATCGCCTGCTTGCACTTTCATTGTTTTACAAAACAAATCATTGGCTTCAAGAACAGTTCCATCGGGTGTAAATTCGATATAAGCAATATTTTCTCTGATCCCAGCTAAATACTGCTGACCTTTATCAACATCATGCTGCAACTCATGAATGAGTTGATCTTTATTGTTACTAAACCACATTGAAAAACCAATTGTGAAGGTACTTTAATAAAGTTTATCTCAGTAAGTGATAGATTCACATAAAAAAGTACCTTTTAGCCCTACAAATAGAGCATTAGGCCAGAATAAATTCCGAAACTAACACTCCTTTTAATTGCTCATTATCCACTGTTTTTACAAAGTGAAGACACTTTTTTATATTGATTTAATGAAGCCACTAACTGAGCAATCGTGCCATTATTATTAACAATGAACTGTGACTCATTTGACTGCAGCGCGTGTTTAATTTGCAGGTAGGGTTTTCGCCACTCTTTAATTCCTTCAATTAAGACCTTGTTATGCTTAATAAACTTATGCCATTCATCAACTTGTAATTGCAATGAGCTATCAAGAGCTTTAGAACAAGACTGCTTGTAGTCAGCCACTTTATAATCAAACTCTCGCAGCATTAAGCTTTCAACTGGCAGCACATCAACTAACTTATCAAGGGGAGCCCCATGATGGTATTCATCTCGCAAATAAGCTAAATGATGCAAGGTGTAATAATGTGCAGGCTCTAAAAACTCGCTAAATTTTAGTAAATTAGCAACTTTCTCTTGTGTTACATTGTCGCCTAACAATGCCTTCAATCGAGCACTAAATTGCTGCTTATGCCGACCTCCATGCTGCAATGCAAACTCATCCATTACTGCTAAACGACGATACATATCTCGCTCATTTACTTGCGTTTTTGGCGACCAAAATCGCTCTGCAATCGCATATAAACGAGGCCATAAGCGAGTATCTAAGCTCTCTGTCGTTATAAGTTCGGCCCAGATAGTTGCTTCACCGCCCAACACCCTGCCACTTTTATCTTTACCTTGTTCATCGTGAAGTGAAATATTAAGTGCCGTTAAGCTTGGTTTATTTTCTGACTTGCTTTTCATCTTGTATGGAGTGTTACCCACAAATGCAGTTTGATTACTTTCAATGTTTCCTACAAAAAGCTTTGTAGGCCCCATCCAAGTGTCTATCAATAACTCAAAACCGTGCTCTGATTGCGCAACTTGGTCAGTAATAAAATGCCCTTTTCCTTCTATGTATACCAATGCTGCTAACAAGGATTGAGTATCTCTAAATACCGTCACTTTTCCTTTGACTGGACTTCCTTTTAATCGTTTCAAAGTAAAAACTGAGTGGTTAATTACCTCTTTAGCAGTTACCCTTTTAGGTTTAATTGGATCTGGGTGGTTGCGATAGTGATAACTGGTCCATTGTGGTTGATCAATATAAAAGCCACTCGATAATAACCCATCGAACCCAGCTTCCTGTATAGCCGCGAGGGAATGATGGCCGCGCCAAGATTGCACTAAGGTTTGCTCGGGTAAGTTAGGGTGTAACACTTCATCCCAGCCTATCATCTTACGATTATATTTTGCTAATATATCCGCAACTCGCTGATTAAAATAAGCATGCAAGCCATGCGTATCCGAAAGCTTATGCTTAGCAATAAATGATTGTATTTGAGTATTTTCTTGCCAATCTCTATCATCTATTTCATCACCACCAATATGTAAATAATGATCAGGAAATAACTCTGTCAATTCTTTAACAACTTCTTCAACAAAACGATAAACCTTAGGATTACTTGGATCTAATAAAGGCCTGAATACACCCCAGCGACGCTCTATCTCATCAAGTTTTGTTCCGCTGCCAAGCTCTGGGTAAGCAAGCACGATACTACTGGCATGGCCTGGCACATCAAATTCAGGCACAACTCGAATTCCTAAATTTGCTGCATATGCCACGACATCTTTGATTTCTTCTGCGGTATAAAAAAGCCCATCGGATGCAACTTGGTGTAATTTCGGGTAGCTTTTAAGGGCAACACGCCAGCCTTGATCATCGGTTAAATGCCAATGAAATACGTTCATTTTTGCTGATGCTAGCCCTCGCAATGTCCGTTTTACATCACTAATAGGTAAAAAATGCCTCACGCTATCAAATAACAATCCACGCCATGGATAAGTGGGTGCATCGTTGATTGTCATTGCATTAAGTTGATAAGGTGTCTTTGCTGAAAATAGCAATTGATTAAGCGTTGCAAAACCGCGCAACATGCCAAATTGTGTTTGGCTTTTAAGTGTTATGGCCTTAGTGCTAATAATCAGTTGATAACTTTCATCAACATCTAATCGAGGGATATCACCCAGCCAAGCAGCCACCTCAATTTTTAACTGAGCACTGCGCTTATCTTGCCAAGTAACTGATGAAAAATTTTGTAAAAACGCCGTATTTTCAAATAGTAACTTACTTGAGTTTCTGTACTTTTCATCAAGGTAAACTGATAGATGGCTCGATGTCAGTTGCAGCTGGCCATCAAGATTCGTCACACTTACAGGCATAGGCATCAACAATGGCGGTTTAGCGACGGCAGTGCCTGTCACGCATAAAGCACACATCAATAAACGTAAAAAATAAGTCATTGCTTAACCCTCATTCGCTATTTGGATTGTTGTTGGCACTATCGCTCCTTTTTGAGCAATAACCTGAAGCGCTACTTGTTGTGCGGTACTTATAGCCTGTTGTGTATTATGCGAGTATAAATATGTAGCTAAAAAACCCGCACTAAAGGCATCACCAGCGGAAGTGGTATCCACCACATGCTCAGCCTTTTGTACAGTAAAGCGTTGTATTTCCTTGTTATTGAGCACTAAAGTATCAGCTACACCTTGCTTAATAATCACCAGCTTATTGGTAAATTGTTGATAAAAGCTGACTAATTCTTTCTCATTACATTGACCAAAAACGCCATGATGATCATCGTCAGTCACAAATAAATAATCGGCAAGCTTGTAAGCGGTTAAATAAAACGGAGTCGCTTGCTCAGATTGCCAAAGAACCGAGCGGTAGTTGCTGTCAAAAATCACTTTGCCACCTGCACGCTTAAAGTCATCTAATACGTCGAGTAGTAACTGCCGATTAGCTGTATCTAAAATAGCGAGACTAATTGCCGATAAATAACAATGACTAAAGTGTGTAGTTCTTAACGATTCTATAAAGTTATGTTGTGTATCTAACTGAAAAAATTGTTTGGCAGCGCTGTCACTTCGTGCATAACAAAATTTTCGCTCACCATGACTGTCAGTTGTAATTCCATAACGTCCTAATGTTTTATCCGTTGACGTTTGCACAAACGAAAGTGATAACCCTTGCTGTCGCCAAAGCGTCTGGGCAGCTTGGCTTATTTCATCAATACCGATAGCACTAACAAATTGCGCGTCTGCCTGTGGTGCTAAGCGTTTAAAGTACACTGCAGTGTTATAAACATCACCACCAAAACGAAGTACGTGCTCGTCATTTAATTCCTGCATAGCTTCACCAAAAAATGCGATTTTAATCATGATGCATCGCCTCTCTTTGTGCATTTAAAATTGCTAATGCTTGTTCACTATCACATATTTGTTTTGGAGTAATGAGCGTTACAAATACCGATAGAAGCATTGATGCAGTTGTCGCTGGAATAATTGGATTACTCCAATAAGCTTGCCAACTCGGTATTAAAATGACCGCCATTGATACAATAAATGACACAAACAAGGCTGTCATTGCTCCTTGCCAATTAAAGCGCGGCCAAAAATGTCCGAGTAGAACACATACACATAATCCCGACATCAAAGTGGCAATCATATTGGTGATATAACCAATCACATCATTGGTAAGTAATGCCAATAACAACGCGATACCAATAGTTAGCACCAGGCCAATTCGCGAAAGCATTATGACTTCACTTGCATGCGGCATCCGTTTAAATACCAGTATATAAATATCACGTATAAGCACACTAACAGCCGCAATAGCATCTGAGCTAGCACTAGAAATAGTAGCTGAAAGTCCAGCAATAATAACCAGCGCAGCTAAGCCAAACGGAAGCAGCTCAAAGGCCATGTAAGGGAAAGAAAATGCACTGTTTTCAAGTGATGGGTTTAGTTTGTATGCCGCCATACCAATAATCGCTGGCACGATTGCAAAAAGCAGATATAAGCCGCCTGATAAATAAAACGACTGCCGGATACTTTTCACATGCTTGCCAGAATAAATACGTTGACGAAATGAAGGCGCGACTAAAACACCAATCAACACTGCAAAAAATAACGAAACCCCATGCACTACACCTATTTTATCTAACGATAAAAAGCTTTGATTTAATAAAGGTTGTGCTTCGTTTATTGCGACTAAACCATCTGCCTGATACAACGCGACACCCGCCATCAAGAAAAATCCTATAAACAACACAAGTGCTTGAATAGAATCTGTCCATACAACGGCTACATAACCACCAATAACAACATAAATACTAAAACCAAGTGCAATAAATAATTTAGCACTGAGCGGCGACAGACCTGTTAAC
The DNA here is from genome assembly GCF_022398505.1 of Pseudoalteromonas sp. Isolate3. Lineage (NCBI taxonomy): Bacteria > Pseudomonadati > Pseudomonadota > Gammaproteobacteria > Alteromonadales > Pseudoalteromonadaceae > Pseudoalteromonas > Pseudoalteromonas sp. Isolate3. The sequence goes on from NZ_JAKEVN010000052.1 coordinate 6,942, forward strand.
CAAGCCAAATACATACCACCACCCAATATATGTGCGCCAAGCCAACCGATACTGGCTACAAAAATAAAAATAGCGATAGTATTTTTAACAAGCGGATTGGCACCGACATAAAACGATACTTCTTCGCTCATTGTCATAAATTCGTATTTTCTGACCGGCGCAAAAAGTTTAGCCAGCAATAAAATCCCGCACGCACCTCCGAGCCCATATATCATGCCAGCCCAACCATTGCTGTAGGCAAAACCTACGGCTCCCATGGATGAGCCAGTTCCAACCATAGTTGCAACAGTAGTACCTAAGGTTAAAAAGAAAGGAAGGTTTCGTCCGCCTAGAAGAAAATCATCACCCGTTTTACTGTTACGACTAACCCACCAGCCAAACCAGATCATAAAAATCAGATAACCTAAAAAGGCCATTAATAATTGCCACTTCATACGACATCCTGCTTCACCTAAGCCTCATTATTATGATTACTTGCTGTTTGGCTTGGTGCTTATAGTTATAATTTCGTTTCGTGCTTTTGACGTTCAACAGCCTTTGCTGCTGAACGCTTTAATGTTTTTTAAGGTGCTTTATAACAAGTCACATCAACTTCGACTTTACAGTCAACAACCAGATCTGCGACTGCGCAAATACGTGCCGGCGGATGTTCGCCAAAAAATTCTTTAAATACCTTATTAAACGACTGAAAATAGCGTGAGTCGGTCAAAATCACTTTTACATGCGCCACATGTTCAAGACCATAACCCGCTTCATCCATAATATCGATGCAGTTTTGAATCGCTAAACGCGACTGCTCAATAATGCCACCTTCAACAACTTCACCATCTTTCATTGGTGTTTGCCCCGAAACCATTAACCAACCACCTGCTTCTATCGCTCGAGCAAAAGGTAAATGCTGTCCACCGGTGCCTGTACCACCTTCAATACCAATACGTCTGATCATGTTATTCTCCAACTGATGTTAAAAATTTGCCCGAGTGTGCTGGCACAACTTGGTCATTAAGAAGTGTTGCCTGCCCGTTGGTCCATACACGATGGACGCCTGAAGCCGGCAATTCGGAATTAATAAATGTGGCGTTATCGCAAATGGCATCGCTGTCAAAAAGAACCAGATCAGCAAACTTACCTAAGCCAATTTCACCACGATCGGTTAAACCATAATTACTCGCGCTTAACCCAGTCATTTTATGGATCGCTTTCGCAAGTGAAAAAATACCGTCTTCGCGAGCGTATTTGCCTAACACACGTGGAAAAGACCCCCACAAACGGGGATGCGGATGAGGGTCACAAGGGAGACCATCTGAACCAATCATGGTTTTATCAAAAGCGAGTATCATTGCTACGTCTTTTTCATTCAGACCATGATACACAGCGCCGGCTGGTTGCAGCTTTTTAGCGGTATCAATTAATGACAACTGCCAATCATCAGCAATCTCTTGTAGTGAGCGCTCGGCCATTTCTGGATGTGGTTGCGACCACGTGATAAAAATTTCAAAGTCACTTGTCACTTGTTTTAAATCTAATGTACTTGAACTAGCGGCATAAGGATAAGCATCACAACTACAACGAGAATGCGCTCCCTGAACTGAAAATCGTTCGATTAACTCAGGCGCGCGTCCCCAGTTATTTTTACCAGCGCACTTGAGGTGAGAAATGATCACCTTAATATCAAACAGCTTTTCCATCGCAAATGCTTCATCCATAGCGTCAAGCACAGCATCAAATTCGGTGCGCAAATGTGTTGTGTACAGCGCATTATGTGCTTTTAGCACAGGTCCAAACGCTTGAACTTCATCAGTTGTGGCAAAATTCGCATTTTTATAGGCAAGGCCGGTACTTAATCCTAGCGCGCCAGCATTCAATGCACTTTCAAGCTGCCGACACATTTGAGTAACTTCGCTTTCAGTCGCCGTGCGCAATAAATCATCCATCACATTATTACGAAGCGTTGTGTGACCAACCAAAGCGGCTACATTGACATTCGAAGGAGCGCTTTGAATTGCTGCTATGTAATCAGCCATGTTGGCAAACTTAAACTCACTGGCTGCACCGAGTAGGTTCATCGGATCAGGAGCGCATCCTTTAACAATTGCAGGGGCTGCACTGATCCCACAATTCCCTGTGATTACGGTTGTGACACCTTGACTGATTTTTGCAGCCATATTTGGATTGCGCAGTACTTCAAGGTCATCGTGCGTGTGAACATCAATAAACCCAGGAGCAAGGCATAGGCCTTTAGCATCAATGACTTCTTTTGCTGACAATGACGTTAATTTGCCAATGGCAACAATACGATCACCGCTAATAGCTACATCACAAGTAAGCGCTTCGTTGCCAAGGCCATCAAATACTTTAGCGCCTTGAATTAATGTATCAACAGGTTGTGAGACGGTGTACTGCATTGCTAATCTCCTATCGGTGCACGGTCCGGTCCTTGGCGATATTGATCAAGCTCATGCTTTATGCGGCGTAATTTTTCGCGAGATTTCTTTTGCGTCAAAATTGCGACTTCACTGGCTAACACATCAACTGCAGCTAACATCGCATATCGCGCGGTGCTTGGCGTAAAAATGTAATCAGATTCGTTAGTTTTGATTGGTAAATGAATCGAGGCTAAATCTGCTAACTCACTTTGCGGACAGATTGCGATAACCTTAGCGCCATACTCTTTTGCAATACGCGCAGTATCAATCAAGTCACGAGCACAACCCGTCAGAGATAGCATCACAACAACGTCGCTCACATCAACACTTGCCGCCGTCATGCGCATCATCACAGGGTCACTGTAGGCATTACTTAAAATATCTAATCGAAACAGACGATTATGGCATTCCTGTGCAACTACGGAACTCCCCCCACCAACACCAAAAATTAAGCTATGGCGGCTATTGGCAATATATAGGGCAGCTTGCTCTACATCGGCTTGTTTAATTAGTCCTGCGTTGATATCTAAAATATCGTGAATTGCTTTGTAAATAGCGGGGATATCTTCTCGCTGCGTAGAACTTTCATTTATAAATCGCTCACCTACTGCTAAAGATTGCGCAAGTTGTAACTTCATATCACGTACATTGCTACAACCTAGCGCTTTTGCTAAGCGGGTAATTGACGCATGACTAACATTCGCTTTATCTGCTAAATCACTAATACTTGCAGAAGCTGCAAACTGCAGATCCGCCAAAATCAATTGAGCGACGGCTTGTTCTGATTGGCGCAAATGCCCTAAGCGCTCTTTTATTCTTGAAACTATATCCAATCGTCTATCTCCTAAAAATAAGTTTCGACCACATCAACTACGTTGTAGCTATCATCAATCACATTGATGTAGCGCCACTTATCAAATGTTAAGCACGGATGTGAAGTAGCAAATGCGACAATATCGCCAACTCGAAGTGTACAATCGAGTGGTACTTTCATCATTGCGTGCTGATCCATCATTTTCTCTATCTTCCAAGTGGGATCTGCTTTACTTACTTGCCCGTTTTGATCAACCAGTAGTGAAGGAATTGGAAATCCCGCATCAAATGCAGCATCTCGCTTACCAAAACCGATAATCACTCGACCCGGTTCAGGTATTGATTGCACATACGCCCAAATTTCTAAGCATGAGGTAAGCTCAGTTTCTAAAGAGCATGCCAATTCATTTCGCGCTAAAATTTGCTGCTGTGCTTGTTCGTAAATACCTTGATCATGAGTGACATAACAGCCCGGACGAAGCACAGCGACCATGTTTTGAGTCAGTTCTTCGGGATGAAATGCCTCACACACTAAGTCGTAGTAAGCTGACCCCCCCGCTGTAATCATCACTTGTTGTGTGTCAAATGCGTTATCAGCAATTAATTGCTTACACGTTGCGACGGCATATTCGAGGAACTGACTTACCGCTTCAGTTTGCGATAGCACTCCCTCATAAACTTCGATGCCAGCCAATGCAAGCGATTGATAGTTAGCTATTTCAGCAACCAATAATGTCAGCTCTTTACTATCAACAACGCCACAGCGCCCTCCCGGCACACCAAGCTCGATCAACACATGAATCGTATGCTTAGTGTTAGCAAAGTACTCGCCAAGCATGCGTATATTATCTAGGTTATCAACCAAGCAATAAAAGGTTATGTCGTTAGCAGCAAGCAACTCATCTAATTGCTGGCAATTAGCACGGCCAACTAATTGATTTGCCATTAGCACTCGTTTTGCACCACTCTTTACAGCGGCATGTGATTGGGCAACTGTTGCGACCGTTATCGCGTAAGCCCCTGCAGCTAATTGCTTTTTAAAAATTGCAGGAGTCATCGTTGTTTTACCATGCGGTGCAAAAAGAACATGGCTTTTTTTTGTATAGTCAGCCATCCACTGAATATTATTTATTAAGCGTGATTCATACAGGCATAAACAAGGCAAACTGACATCTTGCTTAGCGACATTCCAACCTGATGAAGATAGTTTTTGGTAATTACCAAGCCCTTTATTAGCTCGATTTACTGTTTCTAGGTTTGCGACACTAAATTTTTCCATTTCAAAAGCCTGTTTATAAATCAATCAGTTAATGGCGATAGTTTAAAAATCAAACAAAAAATATAACGCTTTTAATGTAATTGTTATTGCAATTTTGTTAAATCTAATGTTAATTAATAACACGCACACAGTCAATACGTGTTACAAATTAACAGAAAATAATAATTACCCTAAAATAAACAGGATGAGGAACGTTAAAAATGAAATCTCAAACCCGTCGCCAACATAAACTGAGTCGCAGTATCACGGCTAATGCCGTTGCTGCTGTTATTTGCGGTTATACCAGCTTCAATGCGATTGCTGCAGATCAAAACTCTTTAACAAATGAAGAAATCGAAACCATTGAAGTCCGAGGTATTGCAGCCAGTAACAAGCAAGATATAAATAACAAACGCTTTAGTACTGGTGTAATGGATTCAATCACCGCTGAAGACATTGGTAAATTACCCGATGTAACGATCGCAGATACTTTACAACGTATTCCAGGTATTCAAATTCGTCGCTCGGCGGGGGAAGGTTCAACCATCAATGTTCGCGGTATGCCGCAAGTGACAACGCTGTTAAATGGCGAACAGTTTTTAAGTGCAGGTTCAATTACCACGTTACAACCTGACTTTACCGACGTACCGGCAGCGCTACTCTCGGGTATTGATGTACTTAAATCACCTCAAGCAGATACGCTAGCAGGCGGTATCTCTGGCACTCTAGATCTAAAAACACGCAGACCATTCGATTTAGAGCAAGGTACTACCTTCTCATTCACTGGAGAGGCCACTCGTGGCAGCCTATCAGAAGAAACTGATCCAAAAGTGGTTGCTTTTGCGGGTTATAACAACGATGACTTTGGGATTATTTTTACTGCTGCTTACGATGAAGGCACGCTTGCTAACTACCGAAACGGTACAATTTTGACATCAAGCGAAGTTAAAGATGAGACTACTCGCGATTTTAACGGTGACGGTGATCTAAATGACAGTTTCTACAGCCAACGATTTTATGGTGTGATGCACCGTGAAACGGAGAGAGAACGTTTAGGCTTAAACACCACAGTTCAATATCGAATTTCAGACGCAGTGACATTTACCGGTGATATTTTTTATACCAACATGGATGATGCTGATAGAAAACAAGGCATGATGATCGACAATGCTCGTGGCGATATTTGGGCGTATTCAGATAGCTTCATTCCTCGCTTAGATAATGACCAAGGTGGTCAAATATATACAGTAAATGATGCAACATTCTTGGCTCGTCGGGTAAGTGCTTATTCAGAGAGCTTAACGAATGATCGCGAATCAACTAACGTAAGTATGCAATTTGAATATCAAGGTGATGGCCCACTTTCAGGCGAGTTTCGATATATTCATGGTAGTGCTGAACGAGGTCATACTGAGAATGTTGCCCACGGTTATTTAACCTCAGGCGCACAACATGGTTTGCTGAAAAATGATGGTACAGGCGCGACACCTGTAAATCCTAACGGTGTTGGTCCTGATTCTGTTGCGGTTGATTTTTCTCGTGGAGGTGAGTACATCACCCTTGGTTTTGAAGAAGGCTTTGGAAGTGATATCAATCAATACAACCTAGTATCTACATATTCAGAAAATAACTTTGAAGAAGAAGCGACACTTGATGTAGCACGTATCGATGGTCGTTACGAATTTTCAACAGAGCATCTAACTAACGTTGATTTTGGTATTCGAGCATCAAAACGCGATGTTGAGCGAGAAACTTATATTCTTGTAGCACCATTTACAACTGGCGACATAAGCGCAGACGTTATGTGGAAAGATTCAGGTGCCTCATTAGGTGACACCAATGGTGATGGCGAAAAAAGTGTTGCAGGTGGTGACTTAACCCTTGGCCATACTAACTTCTTTAGTGATTTACCTGATGGCTGGGTAAACCAAGTTAGTAATTTTGGCCCCGGTGGCTCTAATCAAAGCTTTTACTTAATTGATCCAAAAGTCATGGACGATCCTATGGCTTTCCAAAATGCTATTTATCCAGGTAATAAACGTTTAGCAAATCCATCTCGTACATACCAAGTAAAAGAGCAAACTCAATCAGCTTATTTTAAATTCAACTTTGCTGGTGAGCTTGGTGATATGAGCTATACAGCTAATATTGGTGCTCAATACATTAAAACGGAACTCGACATGCTACAAAACCAACTAGGTTCAGCGCGTCCATGTTCACTGTGTACTGCTAGCGAGAAAACGGGTGAAAAATGGCTAAATCGTGATTACTCTGATTTCTTACCATCGATGAACTTTAACTTAAACCTGACTGAGGATTTCATTTTACGTGCTGGTTACGGCAAAACAATGACAACGTTAGACATTGGTAAACTCGCAGGGGGTATCAGTGTTGGACGTACTCGCGCTGGTGATGTTCTTGCCGCTGAACTTGGAGTAAGTCCTGATTTACTAGTTGCGGTTCAAGGTCGTCAAAATGGTAATCCAGATCTTGAGCCTTGGCGCGCTACAAACTATAACTTATCAGCCGAATGGTATTTCAATGAAAGTGGTTTATTAAGTATCTCTGCGTTCTTAATGGATATTGAGTCTTTTGTTGAAAATGGCACCGTAATGATGGGCTTACCTGATATTGACGGTGTAATTCGTCGTGAAGTACCTGTTACTACCGAAATCAATGGTGAAGGTGGTGAAATTAAAGGCTTCGAATTAACGTATCAACAAGCATTTGATTTCTTACCAGAGCCATTTGATGGTTTAGGTACATCACTTAACTTTACTTACGCACCAAGTGATAGCGCTAACGTTGATGTGTATGGCAAAAGCTTACCAATCCAAGACAACTCAGAAAAATCAGCAAATGCTGTACTGTGGTATGAAAAAGGCCCATTACAACTTCGTTTAGCAGCAAATTATCGTAGCGACCGCTTAGATAGCTTAAGCTCAGTAATGGGTGATGGTGTGATGCCATTTTGGACTAAAAGTACCTTGTATTACGACTTATATGCTGGCTATGAGTTAGCTGAAGATACCAGTATCTATACATCTGTCAGTAATTTAACCGAGGAAAAAGAAGATATTTACGCACAGTGGTCAGATAATGTGATCACTCAAAATATCTTTGAGCGCCGTATTACACTAGGTATTCGTACACGCTTCTAAGGTTAATCTAATTTGGCTCACTTCTGCCCAAGTGATAAAAGGTCTGTTTGGCCTTTTTAATGAACAACGCATCGCGTGGTTTAGCCAAATACTAAAACCAGCATAGCCTCCCCTTGTAGCTATGCTGGTTTTTTCGTTGTTACTATCTGAAAATGTTAATATTATAAGCCTTATCCAAATAGCCTAGGCTTTGTTATGACATCGCGTATTCTAAAATCGATTTTTTACTCATCTTTACTATTAGGCTCTGCCGTATTTTTGCAAGGCTGCCAAGAACAGCCTCAATCTGATCATATTGCTGTGACTGGTGGGCTCATCCAAGGACAACAGCAAGGGCGTTTTATTACTTATAAAGGTATTCCGTATGCTGCAGCTCCTGTGGGAGACTTACGCTGGCGAGCACCACAGCCAGTGCCAAAATGGCAAGGTGTTAAAGTACTTAACGATTACGCGCCTGACTGTATGCAAAAGCCATTTGCAGCAGATGCTGCGCCGCTTACAACAACGCCCTCGGAAGACTGCCTTTATTTAAATGTATTTACACCGACTAAGCACAGTGATACTCAATACCCTGTTGTAGTATGGATCCACGGTGGTGGCTTTGTAAATGGGGGTGCATCGCCCGCGGTTTACTCAGGTGAGAACTTTGCTAAACAAGGGGTTATATTTGTTAGCTTTAATTATCGACTAGGCCGATTTGGCTTTTTTGCACACCCTGCACTTACTCGTTTTGAGAATGACGCATTAGGTAACTACGCATTAATGGATCAAATTGCGGCACTTGAGTGGGTGAAACAAAATATAGCTCAATTTGGTGGTGATGCTTCAAAAGTGACACTCATGGGTGAATCTGCAGGTGGTGCATCGGTTCATGCCATGATGCAAACTCCTGCTGCAAATGGCTTATTCCAACAAGCGGTTATTATGTCAGCTGGCGGGCGAGAGCTATTTAAGCAATTGCCACTTAATAGTGACGAGGACACAGTCTTAAGCGCTGAAAAAATTGGCAAAAACTTTGCCAAGCAACACACCATTTTAGGCAGTGATGAAAATGCCCTTGCAGCGCTAAGGGAATTATCTGCTGAAGAAGTGATTGATAATCTAAACTTGAGCACATTGAACCGACAAATCAATGATGATTCAACTTACGTTGGCGGGCCAATTATTGATGGCACCATTATCAATGCCACGACTGAAGCGCGCTTGAACAAAGGTACATTTAGCCATGTTGCAACAATGGTTGGCACAACAGATATGGACTTAGGCTTTGCAAATTTTGCTTCAAAAGAAGCACTATTCGCAAGCTTTGCCCCTCACAGCACACAAGCCAAAATGACTTACGATGCAAATGGCGACACTCCGTTACCGTTACTCAATTATCAAGTTGGTCAAGATGCTTTAATGCAAGAGCCAGCAAGGTTCGTTGCAAAACGTGTGACAGATATGGGTAATGATGCCTTTCTATATCGTTTTGGTTATGTAGCGCAAACTTTAGATAAACCCGGTGCAGAGCACGCCAGCGAAATTCCGTACTTTTTTAACACTGTGGCAGCTAAATATGGGCATGTGGCCACTGAGCAAGATAAGCAAGCTGCTAAAATAATGCACCGTTATGTCACTAATTTTATTAAATTAGGCACACCAAATGGCCCAGGCTTACCGACATGGCAAGCATATAAAAATGATGAATCTTTTATACTGCAAATGAATAAGTCGGGGACTGCAGAATTTTTACCAGATCCCTTACAAGCGCGGTTAAACATCACAGCAACAAAAGCTGAACAGTAGTAATAATTAAATAAGGTGCTTAATAAAAGCGCCTTATTTTTACCCTTGCTGCTGAACATACTCAAGCGCAGTCATCTTGTGGTATGTCACATTCGGATGAAATACGTGAGTAGGATCAGGGTCAACAACTTCAATCGGTATGCCTTGACTGCGTGCAATATCGAGTGCCATTTGCGTAATATTAACGCTAAAAGAAGTGCCTATAAAGACGATTTTATCGGCATCGAGCATACGCTGTTGCGCCTGTGAAATACGATAAAGTTCAGTGTAGTATTCATCAAATAACAACACGTAAGGCTTAAACGATTCGTTAATCATCGGGCTTTCATTATTGATATTAAACACCTCAAGCAACGAGCTGTGTAGGTTGTCTTCGTTGACCTTTTCCCACGGCGCATTAAAAGCCATCACATCGTCACCTTGATGGTGAAACAGTGTCATTTGATCTAAACGACCATGAATAGCAATAAAATCAGTGTTACCAGCTTTGCCATCAAGACCATCGATATTTTGCGTAATGAGATTTTTATCACTCAACCAATGATGTACCTCATTGGGACCGTGATGGCGATACGTTGCAAAGCGATGATAATACCAAGCTAAAAATTCTCGTGGATTAGTTTCGTACATAGCACGTGTTGCCATTTCCATTGGCGTGTAATTTTTGCTACCAATGGTCCAAAAGCCATCTTCGCCACGAAAGGTCGGTATACCGCTAGCGGCACTCACTCCCGCCCCAGTAATATAGAGTATATTCATAAAGATAACTTTACCTTGTAACCAAGTGCATCGGCCGTCACTTGTTGATTATTGTCCATACCACCAAGACGATACAAACTTCCTTGGTGCTCTAATAAACCTCGGTGATCCATGCTCGCAGTATCGGCTTTTGGCATCACTTGCCACGTGTTTTTATCAATATCAAAGCGCCAAACATGATCACTCGCTAGCGCTGGTTTGCCATCGTACCCCATACCATTATAGTTATATGGATTATCAGAGCCGCCCATCATATAGATGTCACCATTAAAACTGGTTGCAGCCATACGGTAATGTGCAACCCCTGTTGGATGTGGCACGGTACGCCAATCTATTTTTAAAGGATTATCAGCATCAATAGTGCCTTTTAAGCACTGTGCAACTGCAGCAAAAGAACGACGTTTATAAGCATTTGCCTGTGTTTTTACACCATCACACACTAAAATAGTATTACCACTGATCGCAGCCGCTTGGCCAAACACCGGTTGACCTAAAAATGGCGAAGCCTGTTGCCAAGTATCTGTTTGCGTATCATAAACTTGTACTAGGTTAACATTCCCATCATTATGCCAACCACTGACTAAATAGATATAACGCTGCTGGTATGAGAGCGCCACACTGTCATCCACAGGCACGGGCATATTGGCAAGTTGCGTATATGAATTAGAGAGCACATCATAGCGATATACATCAGGTGAAGAGATTTCTTGATGCTCTGCACTCACCGTATAACCACCAAATACATAGGCATGTTTACCAACGCCCACTGCAGTACTCGCCAAGCGACCAGTAAGTGGCAATGTACTCGGCACTGCTTTAGCCGCTTGCCATGCGTTATCGCCAACTTTGAGTACCCACACTTTATTGTGAACATCGGTATGTGCTTTGCCTGAGCTCAAGCCCATAAAACTTAAGAAGTAGGCTTGTTCATCAATAACAACTTTCGCTACAGCGTTGTTAGCGACGGCTTCAGGTAAGGCGGGAATGGTTGCAAGTGCAATAGAAAATAACAGGCTCATAAATTAAATAAATAGCTAAACACATCGCTAAAGAATACCATTTTATGAGCCTGAAAAAAGGCTCGCTATTAGTAAGCAATACTAATACGTTGATTTAAATGTGCCGCCGACTTCGCTTCATCAAGCATCGCTTTAGCATAATCAGTAACTGATATTTTGCTTTCGCCGTTTGCATCAGTAAAGAAGCTATCGCCACCGACACGGTATGGGCCTTCTGAATTACCAGGGTAAATAACCGCTGCGGGTGATACAAACGTCCATAGTGTATCTGTTGTTGATGCTCTAAATACATCAAGCGCCTCGCCTTGAGCAATTGCTTCTGCTTTGTATTCAGCAGGAAAGTCAGGACTTGATACAAGGGTTACACCGGGTGCGACTTCTAAGCTACCTGCACCGCCCACCCATAAAATGCGTGTGCCAGTACCTGCAAGCGCGTTTAGTAATTGCTTTGCTGTGTTTGCAACAATGTCATGGTTACCTAAAGCACGACCACCAATTGCAGCAATAACAACATCACTACCTGCAGCTGCAATTGCGATATCGTCTTTTGTTAAATCAAATTCAGTTACAGTGATGTTTTCTTGAGTTACTTTACTTGCGTCTCTTACTAATGCATTGACTTGATGACCACGTGCGAGTGCTTCTGATGTAATGTGGCTGCCAATCCAACCTGTTGTGCCAATAACTGCTAATTTCATGAGGAATGCTCCGTTGTTTGTTTCAATGATTGCAGTTTACTTGTTCACTAATTACTGATAAATACACTATATAGACACACATTGTTTCATATTAAGATACCAATGGATAAACTCAATTCTATTACTAGCTTTGTCGAAGTTGCCCGTACAGGCAGCTTTACTCAAGCTGCTGAGCATTTAGGTTTAAGCCGATTACAAGTTTCTAGGCATATTCAAGATATTGAAAAATGGCTAAATTTAAGGTTATTTCATCGCACAACACGCAAAGTGAGTTTAACCCTTCAAGGCGAAGAAGCCCTTAGCTATTGCCAGCAAATATTGAACCAAGTGTCTGATTTACAAAGCCGAGCACACAGCCATAACAACGAATTGGTAGGTACCATTAGAGTTGCCTCACCCATTGGGCTTGGACAACATAAGCTGTTTGATGCCATTGAAGAGTTCACCAAACGCCATCCACAGACTCGATTTGAACTTTTACTTTCGGATAGTTTATCGCAGCTTGTTGATGACCGCGTTGATATAGCCTTGCGTTACATCCACCAGCCCGATGAAGGCCTCATTGCACGCAAGCTAATGTATATCGCAACCGCAGTGTGTGCATCTAACGATTATTTATTAGCAAATCAAACGATTAATGAGCCAAGTGACTTAACAGCACACAATTGCCTTATTCATAACAAACAGAATGTTTGGCAATTTCAACGCGACGACAACACACAAAAAGTGACTGTTAAGGGCAACATAGTTGCCAACGATGTGGGCGTACTTCTAAAAGCTGCCAAACAAGGAATGGGGGTTGCTCATCTGCCTTGCGATCTCGCCAATGACTATTTGACATCAGGTGAGCTTGTTAAAGTACTGCCAGAGCATACAACTACGGGCTCTCACTTATGGGCGGTGTATTTGTCGCGTAACTTCCAACAAAATGTGGTGAGAGCGTTCATCGACTTTTTAGCAGAGCACTGGCAACAGGATATCTTATAATCTAAATCTGCTGCAGGTACGTATAAGCAACAAAAAGGAGTCGTAATGCAGCACCTAGAACATGAAATATCTCGTATCATCGAAATGGCATGGGAAGACAGAACCCCGTTTGAAGCAATCAACCAGCAATTTGGCTTAAATGAAAAAAGCGTAATCGCATTAATGCGTGAGCAGTTAACAAGCTCTAGTTTTAAACTTTGGCGAAAACGCGCGGCGGGCCGACAAACCAAACACTTAAAATTACGCCACCCTGATATATCTCGTGGTTATTGCAAAACACAGTATAAGCATAGATAAATTCACTTTATCTTTTGTGAAAACTGACCAACAGCTAAACTGCGACCTCGTGCCGCCGCACGAGCCGCTTCAACTGCAGCATTAAGTGCTAGTCCGTTTGTTTGATCTGCAATACTACTAATACTTCGTACAATGGCAGTCATTTGTTGAGATTGCTTATCGAGCTCAGTCATTTCAGCTGCTGCTTGTTTTATTTGTCTTGCTAAATCATTCATCACGCGGACCATTTCATCTAAACCTGTAGCATCTTGCTGCGCTGCATTATCGTTTTCAGCTGATATATTGTAAGCATTATCAACCGTTTGAAGCTCAGCTAATTCTCGATTTACTTGCTTACTGAGCACAGTAGCAAACTTAACGACTTTATAGAGCACGCCTTGCTCATTAAAAACAGGGTTATAGGTCGCTTCTAACCAAACTGGTTTTCCTAATTTATCTACACGTTTAAATCGTGTCGAAATAAAGAGGCCTTTTTTTAATTTAAGCCAAAACTCGGCATAATCTGTTGAATTAGCTTCAGCTGGTTCACAAAACATGCGGTGATGCTTACCGATAACTTCGTTCTTCGTATAACCAACACCAGCTAAAAATTGATCATTCACTTTTAAAACATAGCCATCTAAATCAAACTCAATGACCGCCATAGAGCGATTTATCGCTTGAACTAAGTCTTTATTTTCTCGCGATGTTTCAATTGTGCGAGTTAGTACACTGGCGTGAAGTGAAAACTTTTCAAAGCCTCGTTGCTTGCTCACAATCGGATGGAAAAATGCTCTTAACCAAACTTGTTGATCCTGTAAATTTAAAAGCTGTACGGCCCCAACCCAGGCTGATTTGTCTAAAATAGCTCGTTTTAAATGAAGGTAATGCCTTGTGGTTTTGGCATTATTAGGCACCAAATCAAGAATAGGTTTTCCTATTAGCTGTATTTCTGTATAACCAAGTTCAGCTAATACTTGTGTATTAGCAAATGTTATACGACCTTCCTTATCTAATTCCAGTGTAAACATTCTATTATCTAATGTATCTATGACTTGAGATACACTAAACAATTCATCCTCTAACTGAGCTATCCTTTTTTTCAATGGCTGGGTAAAAAACATAAAGCATCCCACCTTAAATACTTAAATCATCACAGAGTAGCTTGATAAGGACTACTTAATCTGTACCGTTCGATGATTTTAGCGTAAAAAAGTTGGGTAAATATCAACTTTCAAGACAATAGGAAGTTTCTTGAGGGAAAATAAGAAATGATTTAATTAAATAGCATTAAAAAAGCCTAGCTGTGTAGGCTTTTTGTCAGTGGTTAAGTTGGTTAGCGAATTGTCCAACCGCATCTACAACTTGTTGAGCGCCACGTTGTATATCCTCCATCATTTGACCTGACTCATTTGATAATGAAACACCTTGCTCGGCTTTTACCTTTCCTTGCTCTATAACCTTAACTGTATTTTGTGTAAGAGACTGATTATCGTTAACTACTTCAACAATTTCTTCTGTGGCTTTTGAAGTTCTCGATGCAAGCTGTCGAACTTCGTCAGCAACCACAGCAAAGCCTCTACCTTGCTCACCCGCTCGGGCAGCTTCGATCGCGGCATTGAGTGCCAGCAAATTTGTTTGCTCTGCAATACTACTAATACTTTGCACAATAGCAGCAATTTGTTGTGACTGTTTATCAAGCGCAGAAATTTCTTGTGCGGCTTGTTCCATCTGCTGAGCTAATTCATTCATCACCGTCATGGTGTTTTGTAACACCTCAGCCCCTTGTTGAGCCAGTTTATCAGTTTCTGTTGATGTGCCATATGCAATTTCGGCAGCTTGGGAGATTGCATTCTCACGATTAACTTGCTCAGTGATCACGGTTGCAAACTTCATTACTTTATAAAGCTCACCGAAATCATTAGAAATTGGGTTATATGAAGCTTCAAGCCAAACTTCATTGCCATGACGATCAACACGTTTAAAGCGATCAACAACAAACTCACCGCGCCTTAAACGCTGCCAAAACTTTTCGTACTCAGCAGATTCTGTAAGTTCTGGCTCACAAAACATGCGATGATGCTTACCGACAATCTCTTCTTTTTTATAACCCATACTCTCTAAAAACGGTTCATTTGCGTTAATAACCTTGCCTTCAAGGTCAAACTCTATAACCGCCATAGAACGATAAATAGCATTAATAGTGTCGCGCTGTTCACGAGAGGTAGAAATTGCATCAGTAAGTACAGTGCCGTAAATAGCAAAGTAATTAAGCTCCCCTTGCTCTGTGTGAACAGGATGAGCAATTAATCGCAGCCACTCAAGTTTGCCGTCATAACGGGTTATTTGTAAGTGCCCAACTCCATGCTGTTGATTTTCAATGGCGTTTTTTAAATCTTTAAACTGGTCAGTATTTTGACATTGTTCAGTAATAATATCCTGAAAGGGCGAGTCAATTAGCTGGCTTTGCGAGTAACCTAATTCATCTAAGAAGTTCTGGTTAATATAGGCCATTGTGCCATCAGCACGTAGTCTAAGCACCAGCATCTCTTCATCAATGCCTGAAGTAAGATCTTTTAACGGATAAAGTTCCGCCTTTAACGCATCAATTTCAGCCTGTAATGATTTGCTAAACCACATAAAACGCCCTGATTTCTTATTAACGTGTTGTTGTTCATAAAATTGTAGAACAATTAACACGGGGCGCCACTTTAAAATAAGTAAAAAGAATTAAGAAAAGTGATTTAACTAAGAAGCTTGAGAGGTCAATTTAACGTATTTCTCTGCCAGTTCATCTAACGTTTCGCGATGATTTGGATCTGGCTTAATACAATCGATAGGACACACACTCACGCAAGTAGGGTTATCGTAATGCCCAACACACTCGGTGCATTTGTTAGGGTCGATTTGATATATCTTCGCGCCCATATAGATAGCCTCATTCGGACACTCAGGATCACACATATCACAGTTAATACATTTGTTATTGATGAGTAATGCCATGACAAACCTTTAAGCACGCTGATGGAGTATTGCCTTTAAAAGCTAATCTAGATTTCAAAAAGCAGCGAAAATTGCAGCCGAGTAATATAGATTGCTGCGAATGAAGTTTCTTTGATCTAGATCAAGTTTAATAGTAGTTAAGATTCTCTAATCCGATATTACAGGACTAATGCACTGAGACTATCTATCTAACTAAGTTATGTGATGAGATAAGTGAGAGGTTTTATAACATCTAGAATTTGCTTACTCATACCAGTGGCGATAACAAGCGCCATATAAAAAGTAGAATTTTCTCGTAGAAAGAGGCAATGAAAAGGGTTCTAAATTGGACTAAACCGAGTAATGTCGGGAAAAATAAATTTAGGAGTCCTTCATGAATAGCAACGTTGGCATCTTTTGGTTTGCTGAAAACACATTAGTCTTTAAAGCTCAAAGTGCTATCGACTTAAAGCCAGATCAACTTGGATTTATTGATAGCACGCTGCAACACCAAGTTGAGTGGGAAGATAATAATATTTATCAATTGTTTGGTTTAATGCTAGACAACACTGACTACCACAACTTTCCCAGAGGTAGAGTTGTTTTTAATGCTGAGCAAAATACCTCTTACGTTTATTTAGACAAAAGCTTGTTTAAAAAGCATATAGTTAAAGAGATAAAAGCTAATTTTTCTTTACTAGATACAAATGTCAGGTTTTTTACTGATCCTCATTACAATTGCTTTGGTAGTATTTAGAACAAATAAAATACTACCAAATAACTGAGTAAAGATACGCAGAGCTAAATTGGTGGCACACCTATGAAACTACTTACCAGAGGGGGCTGGTGATTGACTGCGTATAAAAGCCGGTATATCAAAAATATCACTTTGACTAGATACAACAGCTTTAGCTTTTGTTGTTTGCTCTACTTTAGGTATTGTTTCATCTATGTTTTTGGCATGAATTAACTGACTTTTTGCACCAGTGGCTATGATGAGTATTTCAAAGTTATTCGCCAAACTCGTAATTTTAGAGGCACCACAAATAACCACCGCGTTAGGGCTAACTTGATGACGTACAGTATCCATTATGGTGTTGTAACTGCCTAATGAGATCTCATCAACACAATTGATTTGTACAATAACACCTGTACTTGTGCTCATATCAACACTGCTAACCAGAGGGTTACTCAGGGCTTGCGTAAGAGCCATTTGTAAATCGCTTTCATCTGCACACTTTCCAACCCCCAATACAGCATCGCCTTGGGCGTCCATTACTCTTTGAAAGTCACGCAGATCTACGTTAATTAATCCCTGATAACACAGCATATCGATGAGTGAGGTAATTAAAGAATGTAAAATTTGATTACTGTGCTTAAAGGCATCAAATAAGCCAATGTCATTGCCAAGCACCTCAATAAGTTGATCATTTGGTAAAGTGACAACAGCATTAGCGAACTGCTTTAATTCATCAAGCCCTTGCTCAGCTACTTTTCGCCTAAAATCCCCCTCACTGGTAAAGGGTAAAGTAGCAATACAGATTACGGGCTTATTTAGATCTTTGGCTAACTTAGCTATGTACGGACTAGCTCCTGTACCAGTGCCACCTCCTAAGCCAGTTGCGCATAAGAGAATATCGCAGCTTTCGATAAGCGTTAATAATTGCTCTTCACTTTCTTGTGCGGCGAGTAACCCTATTGCTGGGTCCGCGCCAGCGCCATAGCCGTTTGTAAGCTCAGCACCTATCAACACAAAGTCATCACTTTGAGAGTGCTCTAATACAACCTTATCAGTATTTACGCAGTAAAACTTAGTTTGCGGGTTTTGAACCTCATTAAAAATAGTATTGACGGTATTACAACCGCAGCCACCAATACCAAAAACGCCAATAGACAAGCCATCTAAATTCTCAACTAACTCAAACATCATTGCTCCTCATTTTTTTAAAGAGCATAACAACAAGGTGCGTCAATTTTTGACGCAACTAAAAGTCACAAGTTATAAGTGTTTGAAGCCTCATTTAGTTTTTTAATGATTCTGCTGCGTACAGCTTGAGGCTCTATTACCTCGAGCCAATGTGATGCTCTAAACAATTCATTTGTTAATTGCTCTGTGTCCTGAGCATTGAATGTAAGCAGTGATGTTTTAGCATCTAATCTTTTCTGCTCTATTAACTCACCAAATTGCACAAACCCTTGATTCAATGAAGACTGAGACGGCACTTTGATAATCAAGTTAATACTCTCTTGACGCTTTCCTTTATTAATCGCAGATCTTAATGAGCTTAACTGCTCTAAATTTGGTTCACGTCGTATTTTTTGTAGTACCTTCACATTACGAATACGATAAACCGGCATCTGATAGCACTTGTCATGCAGCGTCCCTACCATAAACTGCGCCATGAGAATTCCGTTGTCTTCTTCAAGACCATAGATGCTAAGTTCAGGAAAAGCTAACCAGTGTGCCTGATCATATAAAACGCGATAGATCTCAGCACTAACTAAACGATTATGTTTTATTGCATGCTCAATTTGTTCAACAACCTTGCTGTCGACATTCACCTTAATCGTTCTATTACTTTTTAGGTTTAACCACTCAGGTTTTATGCCATTTAGTCGCTGTAACGCAATATCAGCTTTAGCATGAATTGCTTGTTTAATATCTATAGGAATATTCTGTGGCAGAAGCTGCTCAAGCAGTAAGTAATGCTGAGCAAGCTCAGTACTGAGTATCGGGGAGTTTCCTCGCCACTCTTTACTAATAGACCATGCATAAGGTTTTGTTCGCGTATCTTTTTCAAGGCCAAAACAGCCTTGATCGTATAAAGACTGAAGATCGCGTTGCAACATGCGTGTAGAGAGGTCAATTCCTTGGTTAGATAGCTTAACTTTCAATTTGATAATTGTTATTCTTTGCGGTGTGAAAGGAATCAAACTTAAAAGCAAATTTTGTCGCCAAGATGACATTAGTTTAATCCCTATATACAATTAATATCATCCGAAATGTTCTTCCCTATGACAATTTGGGCATAAAGCAATCGTATTTTCAACTGTATCGTCTCCTCCATTTGCAAGTTTAATTTTATGATGAACCTCTAAGTAAGGAGTACCATCTTTTCGTCTAATGAAAGGTGCAGGTTGATTGCAACCTTGACACACACCATTTGCTCTAATTAAAGCTTCAGCTACAACATCAGGGTTTCTTTTAAAAAAAGTCGTAGTGACTGTTAACTTTTCAGGTTTTTTTGAGGACTTTCTCAACCGCTCTTCTCTAGCTTCTTTACTAGAGTTAAGCGCTTCCTTCACTTGCTCATCAAAGTCATCTAAATGCTCTTGCAACTGATTTTTTTTGGGAAGTAAGCTTTTTAGTATTGAAATGACTTCATTATCAAGAGGACGTTGAAAAGAGTAATTTTGCTTGCAGAAGTGCCTTTGAAAATTACTTCTACGTTTATCACCCGTTGCCTTTGGTAGTAATTTACTTAACTCCTGTTCATCTAATT
>NZ_JAKEVN010000053.1:0-26435 GCF_022398505.1 Pseudoalteromonas sp. Isolate3
AAAAAAAAGAATCACTTGAGAAGTAAGAGACAAACATTATAAAAGAAGAAAATAATAAAATGATATTTTTCTTCGGAGTAGCTGTATACAAAAAGATATTAAAGAAAAAAGCCATCATGAAGCCCCAAACCACTAGGGCTCCTAATGATAAACCGAAATGATCTGTCAAAAACATCGACTATCCACTTTTATTGTGGCCTTTTATCTGGATCAATAATGATACCACCGCCACGTTGAATCTCTGCACCGCCTGATAAAGCCAGCGCTTCACTTGATAAAGTTACTGTATCAGATTGCAGGGTTTTATTACTAGTAGTTTGTTCCAAAGCAGGCTTTGTTTGTTGCATTTGGCTGTATGCTTGCATTTGCAATTGGCTATTGTTTGAAATTTGCATGAGTTAATTCCTTTAAGTTAATTGTTTTTTCAGTACAGCTTACAATAGCTTGCAAGCTGAGTTAAGCGTTCTCATTTTTTTGACGCTTTTTTATACTTTAACGCGACATTATCGCCGCGTCGATAATAAAAGCAATTAACGATCCAACTTTTCTAAAAGTGATCTTTTTTGATCATAAAAGTTAACAAACCAAAATTTCAGGCATAAAAAAACGCACAGGGGTAACCGTGCGTTTTTCTTATCCAGGGAAATTAAGCCACGTGTTTACACGGGATCACCGCGCTATTACTTGGCTTTAAAATATATTCCATCGCTACTTCATCGCAATTATCTTTGCGAAGACAAAGCTCGCAATCTTTGATCACTTTTTCTGGCAAACTATCTTTACTACAAAAGATAAAGCCTTGGCTTGCAAAGAACTCTGGAACCCGCGTCAGAACAATTACGCGACTAAGCGCCAAGCTTTTAGCTTTTTTAAGCAAATGTTCAACAAGTCGACGCCCCTGCCCAGCAATACGTGATTCAGGGCTCACACCAAGCGAACGAATTTCAGCAAGACCTGTATCGTAAATATATAGCGAGGCACAGCCAGCCACTTGGTTTTCAACTTCAGTGACAGCAAACTCATTAATTGAGTGAATCATATCGCTCTTAGCCCGTGGTAGATTTTCACCTACCGTTGCCCAATGCTGAATTAGCTTAGCAATAGACTCAACATCATTTAAGGTTGCGTCACGTACCGCTATTTGCTGTTTTTTTTTGCGTATTTAATGGCACTCGTTACTTGCTCGATAGAGGTGCCACCCTGTGCTTGTCTTGCTTTAATGCAGGCGTCTATTTCTAATACAGCATATACATCTGACTCGAAAATGCTATGCACAGACTTAAATTGCTCTAAACTTAAATCTTCTAAGTTATTCCCTTGTGCAATAGCCATTTGCACGAGCGTACCAACAATATGATGACCTTCTCTAAATGGAATACCTTTAGCCACTAAATAGTCAGCAAGTTCAGTCGCATTTGAGTGACCACCTTTTGCTGCTGCTAATGTTTTATCAGCATTAACTTTGATGCCTTTGATACACGCCTGTGCCATATGAATACATGCCAACCAGGTCGGCATTGCATCAAATAAGCCTTCTTTGTCCTCTTGCATATCTTTGTTATAAGCAAGTGGTAGCGCTTTAAGTGTCATCATCATGGCACTGAATGCACCAAAAACACGGCCTGTTTTACCACGGATTAACTCAAGAGCATCTGGGTTTTTCTTCTGCGGCATAAGTGAAGAGCCTGATGTTACCCCATCAGAAAGCTCAATAAAGCCTGCTTCACCAGAGTTATAGAAAATTAAGTCTTCTGCCATACGCGATAAGTGAATCATTGAAATTGATGCGCAGCTTAGTAGCTCAACCACAAAGTCACGATCAGATACTGCATCAAGGCTATTACGTGTTGCACCGGTAAAACCTAACCCTTCGGCAAGAATTTGCCTATCAATTGGGTACGCCGTTCCAGCTAAAGCACCACTACCAAGAGGGCAATAATTCATACGATTTTTAGCATCGGTTAAACGGCTTTCATCACGTTCAAGCATTTCAACATAGGCCATGCACCAGTGGCTAAATAATACAGGTTGTGCACGCTGTAGGTGTGTGTAACCTGGTAAGATAGTGCCTAGTTCACGCTCAGCCAAGGCAATAAACTCACCTTTCAGCTCTGCGATTGCTTCAAGAATATGCTCAGCTGTATCACGACACCATAAGCGGAAATCGGTCGCGACTTGGTCATTACGACTACGACCTGTATGTAACTTTTTAGCTAGGTCGCCCACTTTATCAATTAGCGCTGACTCAACATAAGAATGAATGTCTTCATGCCCTGCGACAGCTACTGCTTGTGGATTTGCTTTAACCTCATCTAGCAGCTTATTAAGTGCTGCAACTAGGTCATCGTATTCTTGCTGATTAAGTACGTTAACTTGTTTTAACGCTCCTGCCCAAGCAACTGAACCAATAATGTCTTGCTCTGCAAGTTGATAATCAAAAGGAAGTGAATCGTTGAATTGTTTAAACGCTTCATCTGGACCCGTAGAAAAACGTCCGCCCCATAGTGCCATTGAACTGTCTCCAAATTCGGCTATTGCCCTGCCGTGCAGGGCAATAATTAAATTACTTTTTCGTTAGTGCTGAGATTCTGCTTGATAGCGAGAATAAACGAATGAAGCCTTCTGCATGTGATTGATCATATACATCATCTTCACCGAAGGTTGCGAAATCTTCACTGTATAAGCTATTCGGTGATTTTTTCTGTACCGCAGTTACTTGGCCTTTATAAAGCTTAAGCACCACTTCACCGGTTGCTAACTTAGACAGTGATTCAGCACCAGCTAGAATCGAGTCTTTTAATGGTGTAAACCAACGACCGTCGTAGACTAAGTGAGAAAACTCACCACCAAGTACTTCTTTCCACTTACGGCTTGATTTGTCTAATACTAGCTCGTCAATCGCTTGAAGAGCTGCCATGATCACTGTGCCCCCTGGTGTTTCATAACAGCCACGAGACTTCATACCGACTAAACGGTTTTCTACAATATCAACACGACCTACACCATGTGGCGCAGCAATGTCGTTTAATTTAACTAAGCAGTCATATGGTTTAAGTGACTCGCCATTTACAGCAACCACTTCACCTTCAACAACATTTAATGTCACATATTCTGCTTCATTAGGCGCTTGCTCAGGTGAGTTTGTCCAAGTCCATACTTGCTCACTTGGTTGACACCATGGATCTTCAAGCTCTCCACCTTCGTGAGAAATGTGCCATGCGTTAGCATCACGACTATAGATTTTTGTCGCAGATGCAGAGCACGGAATATTACGCTCTGCTAAGTAATCAAGTAATGATTCACGACTTGATAAGTCCCACTCACGCCATGGTGCAATGACTTTTAGATCTGGTGCAAGGGCTGCGAAACATGATTCAAAACGTACCTGATCATTACCTTTACCTGTACAACCATGCGAAAGCGCATCAGCACCTACTTTACGGGCAATTTCAACCTGTGCTTTAGCAATAATCGGACGTGCCATAGACGTACCTAGTAAATAAGTGCCTTCGTAAATAGAACCCGTTTTTAATGTTGGGTAAATATAGTCACTTACCATTTCGTCTTTTAAGTCAACGATGTGGCACTCTGAGGCACCCGAAGCAATTGCTTTTTCTTCAACGCCTTCAAGCTCTTCAGCACCTTGGCCTACATCAGCAACAAACGCGATTACTTCACAGCCGTAGTTTTCTTTTAACCATGGCACAATTGCCGATGTATCAAGACCACCAGAATAGGCTAATACGACTTTTTTAATTGAACTCATTGGTGTTCCTTAAACAAAATTTGGATTTAATAATGTGACAAGTAGAGCATTTTGCGCGTGCATACGATTCTCTGCTTGTTGAATAATTTTTGATGCTGGGCCATCCATTACCTCAGAGGTAATTTCAAACTCACGATGCGCTGGCTGACAATGCAGTACAGTTTGCGCACCCGTTTTCTCTAATAGGGCTTGATTGAGCTGATAAGGCATATATTTAGCTTTCACCTGCTCAAGCGGTGTTTTATCACCCATTGAAACCCAGGTATCAGCATAGACTGCATTTGCTCCGACTGCCGCCTCAATTCTGTCACTGACCATTACCGAAGCACCATTCATCGCTGCAATTTGCTCTGCTTGCTTAAGAATTTGTGAATCCGGTGAGCTACCTTTAGGACAAACTGCTACAAAATCAGTGCCTAACGTGGCAGCTAATAACATGAGAGAGTGTGTTACGTTGTTACCTTCACCTAAGTAAGCAAGCTTAAGTTTGCTTACGTCACCATGTACTTCTTGTAGCGTCAAAAAGTCTGCAAGTGCTTGGCATGGGTGATATAAATCACATAAGCTATTCACTACAGGCACAGATGAATACTCAGCAAGCGTAGTCAATGTTTTGTGTGCATACACGCGAGCAACAATGCCATCAGCCCAAGCTGACATATTGAGAGCAAAGTCTTTAACCGATTCACGACCACCCATAGCACCGTTTTGTGAATCTAGATAAACCGCGTGACCACCCAGTTTATTAATACCTATATCAAATGATAAACGAGTACGTAAACTTGGTTTTTCAAAAAGTGTAACGACAGATTTGCCTGCTAATGCTTGGCTAAAGTCTGCTGGATTTGCTTTAATTTTTTGCGCTAAATTAAGTAATTTAAGAGCGCCCTTTTGGTCTAATTCAAGACCGTTTAAGAAATTTTTTAACATGAAATACCTATGGTGTAATTTTTGTTCCTACATGCTCGCCTTTTAATAAGGCGACTAAATTTTCTGGCTTTAGCCAGCTGGAGATATACACACCACGTCGTAAATGTTGGGCAGCAAGAAGGCTGGTCTTTACTTTGACCTCCATCCCGCCCTGAATAACTCCTTCAAGGATTAGTGTTTCGATTTGCTGCGTATTAAGGTGATGTAGTGGCTGCTTATTTGCATCAAGCACAGCTTCTACGTCAGTCATAAAAATAAGTTCTGCATCGAGTTCTTTAGCAATAGCCGCCGCGGCTTCATCCGCATTGACGTTGTACCATTGACCATCTTCGCCAAAGCCAATAGAGCTCACCAGTGGTAAACGACCTTGCCCAAGTAAGCTTGGCAATACGCTGTCACAACTACCTGAACACTGGCCAACTTGCGCCAATACTTTAAGTTTTTCAGATACCAGTACACCCGCTTCATAAAGGCTTAAACCCACAGGTTTGTGGCCAGCGCTGATTGCTTGACTCATCAATTGTTTATTGGCACAACCTGCCAGGGCGCCAACAATATAAGGCATTTGCTCATTTGGGCTAATACGTAAGCCTTGATGTTTTGCTGTTACAAAGCCTGCGTCTTTAAGCCAAGCATCAACCAAGGCTCCACCACCATGCACAATGACAAAGTTATCTTGTTGCTCAGTGGCTAAAACATCAAAAAGAGCTTTTGCAGCATCAGCGCTATTTAGCACAGCACCACCGACTTTAATGATCCAAGTTTTCATTACAGCGCTCCTACTAAACCAGTGTGGTGAGGTTCACCCATAGCTAAATTAATACACTGTAATGCTTGCCCAGCCGCGCCTTTTAATAGGTTATCAATTGCTGACATAACAATGAGTTGTTCACCTTTTTGTTGCCATGCAATATCAACAAATGGTTGTTTAGCCACGCCTTTAATACTTGGAACTTTATTTCCAAGTAAACGGATTAAAGGCTCATTAGCTAACACTTGATATGCTGCATCCACTTGCTCTGCTGTCACACCTGGCTTTAATTGCACATAAATAGTTTCTAAAATTCCACGGGGGAAATTACCTAAATGAGGGGTGAATAACACAGGGTGACCAAGGTGCTGCTCAATCTCAGGTGTGTGTCTGTGATTAAATAAACCATAAGGGGCAAGTGATACTTCACAAAAATGCGTATTAACACTGGCTTTTCTACCTGCGCCAGTAACTCCAGACACAGCATTAACAATAATGGCTTGCTCAGCTAATAAGCCAGCTTCTTTAAGTGGTTTTAAAGAATTGAGTGCTGCTGTTGGGTAACAACCTGCTACAGCAACAAGCTTTGCTTTACTTATAGCATCGCTATTCCATTCAGCTAAGCCATAAGCCGCTTGCTCTAAAAGCTCAGGGTGTTCATGTGCGAAACCGTAATAAGTTAGGTAATCCTCATTCCCAGCTAAACGGAAACCACCAGACAAGTCGAATACTTTTTTACCCATGGCTAAAAATTGTGGTGCAAGGTCAACGCTTACCTTGTGATCTGTACATAGACATACATAGTCCGCATTACTTTCGATATCCTTATACGCTTGGGCAGTCAGAGGCTGTAGTGGATACTCTAACAATCCAAGGTGCTCTGGATATAAATCGCTTAATAATTTGCCTTTATCTAAGCTTCCTTCAGATACATAACATGCTTTCAGGGTCAGTTTTGGGTGCTTAGCAACTAGACTTGCTAGCTCTGCGCCGCTATAACCACTTGCGCCAATAATCACTACATTCATTGCTTACTTTTACCTATTCAATCTATTTATCGATACGCCTAAAAATACTCGCTCAAATGCGAATAAAAACACTGTCTAAAGTAATGAAATCAGGTTATCGTCGTTTCGTGTTCATCGTAAAGCTTTGCTAATATTTATGCTTAAAAAGTGAATTGATATTCATCATAAATACTTTTATATTGTTATGCAATTAGATTGAATAATTATTTTTGGATTTTTTTATGTCGCTACCCTCTTTTTTATCTATGTATCAGCAGCTAATTGCTGCTCCTTCAATTAGCGCGATTGAAGATTCTTTGTGCATGAGCAATAAAGGGGTTATTACCTTGCTCGCACAGTGGTGCGAAAGCCTTGGGTTTACATGTGAAATCACAGAGCTTGAAAACGGTAAAGGGCGTTACAACTTATTAGCTAGACGTGGTGAAGGAGACGGCGGTTTAATGCTTGCCGGCCATACTGACACTGTACCATTTGATGATAGTCGTTGGAATTATGATCCGTTCAAACTCAGCGAAGATAACAATAAACTTTATGGTTTAGGTAGTATTGATATGAAAGGCTTTTTTGCTTTCGTACTGCAAGCTATTAGCGAACTTGATGCAAGCAAGCAAACTGAGCCTCTATTAATTCTAGCCACAGCCGATGAAGAAACTACAATGGCGGGTGCACAGCAAATCTGCCGTCACCCGAACTTAAAACCTGCACGCTGTATTATTGGTGAGCCAACAGATATGACTCCGGTATTTACACATAAAGGTCATATGAGTACAGCTATTCGCGTAATTGGTCGCTCGGGCCATAGCTCAGATCCTGAACGAGGTTTGAACGCCATCGAAGTCATGCATAAAATGATTACAAAATTGTTAATCATAAAAGAAGAATTAAAGAATAAATATTCAGTAGAACACTTTGAAATTCCGTACCCTACTTTGAACCTTGGCCATATTCATGGCGGTGATAATGCCAACCGCATTTGCGGCTGCTGTGAAATGCATATTGATATGCGACCGTTACCCGGTTTAAGTGTACAAGAACTACAAGCGATTTTGCTTAGTGCCGCAGAGGAAATTAATACTCAATACCCCAACGCAGTGAGTGTTATCGATATGCATGAACCAATCCCTGCGTTTAGCGGAAGTACAGATACTGCACTTGTGAAACTGGCCGAAAAAGTCTCCGGTCAGCCAGCTGTCGCTGTAAACTATTGTACAGAAGCCCCTTTTATTCAACAACTTGGCTGCGAAACAATTGTCATGGGGCCAGGCTCAATTAACCAAGCTCACCAACCCGATGAGTTTTTAGCGATGGAAAAAATCAAACCTTCGCAAGCGATTATCTGTAACATGATTAAAGCTAGCTGCTTTAACGACTAATTAAAAAAGGAGCATCATGCTCCTTTTTTATCACTAACTCATATATTTACTTAAGTACTTTTTAAATACTGGGTCAGTTTTCGCTAGCTCTTTTTGCTCCGCTAAAATATCTTTTAGAATAGCTTTTGAGGTTAATGGATTGGCTAATACGACACGAAAAACCACGGTGGGTTGATGGTCATATTTTGCTGGTGTTAAACGAGTACGAGATACAAAAGAGCGTCCTGCTTCACGCTGGCGCTTTTGCATACTTGCAGTGAAGCGATTCAACGAAGCGTAAATATCTAATTTAGTTTCTTCGTTAGCACCTTTGAGCTTAGCTTGAATTTCTTTTGGAACGTAACGATATGTTAATAGGCACAGCTCAGGTTCAGAGATTAACTCAAAATCTTCATCTTGTTTGATCATTTCGGCAAAAGTGCGCGCTTTAACAATACTACGGTCAATCAACATCTCGTAGCCTTTACGGCCAATAACACGTAAGCAAGCATGCACTAACATTGCCATACCTGGGCGGCTTCCCTCTAAAGTATGACTACCTAAATCTTTAGAGCCTTTACGAAGAATATATTCAGCATGATGCTCAATAGCATCTGTCGCAGCGGGGTCTTTAAATAACACAAGACCCGCGCCCATTGGCACATACATTTGTTTATGCGCATCAATAGTAATTGAGTCAGCACGTTCAATACCGCTTAAAAGATGGCGATAGTTTGAAGAAAGTAAGGTTGACCCACCCCATGCGGCGTCCACATGAAAATGACAGCCAAGCTCTTCGCTTAAATCAGCCATTTCATTTAGTGGGTCTATGCTGCCAGTTTCTGTCGTCCCAGCAACACCAACGAGTGCCATTACCTTTATACCAGACGCTTCTAGTTCATGGGCTTTTTTGCGCATAGCATCGACATCAACTTTATTATTTTCGCCTGTCGCAATTGCGACAATGTTATCGCGACCAATACCTAGCAAATCAACAGTCTTGCCTAATGAATAGTGACCTCGCTCAGAAACCAGTACCGCTAAGCCTTTGTAACCATAGTGCAGCATCCCAGCGATTAACCCCTGTGCTGCAATACCTTTATAATCGCCATCGGCTTTCAATAAGCGGTTGCGAGCAATCCATAACGCAGTAATGTTAGCTACGGTTCCGCCTGAGCAAAATGCGCCTAAAGAGGTTTTTGCACTGTGCATCCACTTGCTATAAAAACTCTCAGCTTCGCCATAAGCAAGGTGATGCATCATCCCTAAGACTTGTCTTTCAAGTGGTGTGAATGCCTTTGAGGTTTCAATTTTTACTAAATTTTGGTTAAGACCTACCATTAACTTAGAAAGCGGTAATACAAAATGCGGTAACGCAGAGGTCATATGACCAATGAAGCTTGGTGCAGCCGTATGAACAGAATGAGCAACTAACTGCTCCATAATGTCTTGAGCATAATCAGAAACAAAAGTTGGCTCTTCTGGAATAGTGGCCGTTTGAAAGTCTTTTTCAATTTCGTGCAAAGGCTTTTCAATTGCAGCTATGTTCTCATTCAAGAACCCAGCTAAATTACTAGAGATTTCAGATTCGATTTTACTTAATGTCGAGTCTGGTGCTTCTGGCACCGTAAAAATACGAATCAAGCTTTCTTTAGAGGCGACGGCACAACGCTTTTGATCCATCCTAATACCCATAATTAGCAGCTAAAAATGCACCCGATGATGGAACACCTAAGAGAGCACTTTTGCGGCACTGTTTCTACGAAATTGGCTAACTTTACTGGAATATCACGAAAATGTCTCGTATAAAGCAAAAAAGCCCTAATTTCGATGACAAAAAAGTGAACCGTTAATGAAATTTACGGTTATTTTCTACTATCAGACAAATGTTTTTTTAGTATAATCAAGTGATAACTGCTAAGGGAACGTCTATGCCCAAAGGATTGCAAAAAACCAGTTGGCTACTATATGGCTTCGCCGCATTTTTTATTAGCTTATTTGGCTATATCTATTACACCTATGAAACTTCGCGTAGCGAGATCATGGCGAATATCGATAGTAAATTGTTCAATGCCGCGGTCAGTGTCAGACATATCCTCGGTGATGACTACCACAATATAGTCAATGCAGGTTTACCTATCTCCGCATCAATGTATAAAGAAAAAAGTCGTGCCCTTTCTGAATATGCAAAACAAATGCAACTTGCCTATGTTTACGCCATGGTACTTCGTGATGACAAAGTGTACTTTAGTGCATCTAGTTACACACAAAAAGATCAAAATAATGGTCGTGTTACACAATTTTTAGATGCCTATCCTGAAGCGACTGAACTTAACAAAGAAGCCTTTTTTTCGACAGAGCCAGTTTTTGAGGTATCAAAAGATCAATGGGGCTATTTTAAAAGCATCTTTGTGACTTTTGTCGATGATAATGGTCACACTTACATCACTGGTGCCGACATAACCATTAGTGACTTAAATCAGCAACTGCAACACAGTGTTTCACGAGCGATGATTACCGGCTGCTTTTTTTTCTTTATTGCAGCACTAATTGCAGGGCTCTATTTTTTACAGTTAAAACGCTCGCTCTCAACTGATGCGCGTACAGGTTTTGCAAATCATGTAGCACTTGAATACTACATAAAAAGAACCACCAAGCATCGCATGGAGCTGGCAGTAATTGTTATTAACGAACTAGAAGATATTAGCAGCTTTTATGGCAGTGAAGTTAGCGACAAAGTGATGGCTAACTTGCTTGGCTATTTTCAATTAAGGATACCTAGCGAAGGAGTTGTCTATCGTTTAGCAACCAATAAAATTGCGTTATTGCAAACTCATAGTGATGAACGCAATATAGATGATGTAATTAATGCCTTTAACTATGCTATTCCAGCGTTAAAAGAGCCTTATATCTACGTGAGCTTGTATGCGGGAATTGCCACAGGTAATAAATCAATGCTTATAGAGAACGCCCACGTTGCATTACAGCAAGCAAAACTAAATAATCAACGTATTGTGCGTTATGAAAATATCTTTAAACAAGTTGAAGAGCAATTTAGAAATAACGTTACGCTTGCCAAAGAAGTGAAAGAAGCCTTCGATAACAATCGAATCGTGCCTTATTTTCAAGCAGTCTATGACAGCCAAAGGAAACATATTAATCATTACCAGTGCCTAGCCAGAATGGCCAGTGCTACAGGTCGTATCCATACACCTGATTACTTTATGATGGTGCTGAAACGCTCACGTATGGATGGTCTTTTAAGGCGTACTATGTTTACCCGATGCATTGAGCAGTTTAGAAAAACCAATGTGTGCTGGAGTATCAATATTACCGCACAAGATATTCTTGATCCAAGTTTGAGCGAGTTTTTAGAACTTCAGCTAAGGCGCTACCCGCAGCCCCACAATATTATTTTTCAGTTTTATGAGCGTGATGCCATTGCTTACTTTAGTGAAGTAAAAACCTTTATTAATATTCTAAAAAATAAAGGGGCTCAGGTTATTATCAATGAATTCGGCACGGGCTTTTCAAGCTTGCCACACATCAGAAAGCTCGAAATTGATGGTTTAAAACTTGATAAAGGGTTAGTGAGCCAAATTCATACTAATACAGATAACTATCTGTTTATTGAGAACTTGGTAAAATATGCTCAGCAACTAAAGTTAGATGTGATTGCTGAGCAAGTTGATAACGAGCAAATAGCACAGGCACTTGCTCGAGCAGGTGTTACTTTAATGCAAGGGAGCCACTTTGCACCGCCGACTCCTTACATTCATTAAAGATTAATCACTAAACGATGACTTTGTTGACCACTAGCCCAATATTTACGTTCAAACGGAGTAATTGCAGTATCGCTTTCATACTGCTGGACATCGCACTTATGCCCTGCAAGTTCAAGTGAGCGAGCAAACTCCTTTACGTAAATATCCCAGTTACTCCTAAGCTCTAAACGACCACCTAGTTTAATGATAAACGGGAAGATAGCAGCGCCGTGCCATCTTCTTTGCAAGTGTTTTGCTTTCGGCCATGGATTTGGATACAGCAGGTAATGATGGCTTGGTTGCCAGTTTGCAGCGACCGCTAAACGCCAAAAGTCGTTTAAGTCAGCTTGCACTAAAATATACTGCCCTGCATCAGTTTGCTTATATTCGATATCATGTTTATCTAAACGATGTGATGATTTATCAATTCCAATCACTAACGCATCAGGGTGATGTTTTGCTAAGTTAGCGGTACTTTCACCAACACCACAACACGAGTCAAGAATGATAGGTCCGCTAAACGCTTGCACCTTTTCATTGACCTGATCAAAAGCCGCTTGCGTATGCTCTGCAATCGGCTTTTTAAATTCAGCACTTAAGTGCTTTAAAACTATTTCGTCTAGCTTTTCATGTAAGCCAGGTTGATTCGATACAATACTTCTCGAATTTGCATCCGTCATTAGTGTCTAAGCCCCACACCACGTTTAATAAGGGTTAATGCTAAAGTAAATAAACCCACAATAAATAAAGCAAGTACACCAAATGCTACCGATAAGTCGACATCCGACACACCTAAGAAGCCATATCTAAATGCATTTACCATGTAAATAATTGGGTTTACTTGCGATACACCTTGCCAAAATTCTGGCAACAGGCTGATAGAGTAAAACACCCCACCTAGATAGGTCAGCGGCGTTAAAATGAAGGTCGGGATAATACTAATATCATCGAAGCTGTTAGCATAAATTGCGTTAATAAGTCCGCCTAACGCAAACACAGCCGACGTTAAAATAACCGTAGCCATAATCACAAAAATATTATGAATTTGAATATCAACAAATAGCAAAGAGACACAGCTAACAATTAAACCAACCAGCATGCCACGCGTCATACCACCACCCATGTAGCCTAGTACGATAATGTAATTCGGCACTGGCGCAACTAAGAGCTCTTCAATGCTTTTTTGGAATTTAGTCGAATAAAAACTCGAGGCAACATTTGAGTACGAATTGGTGATCACCGACATCATTATCAGACCCGGTACAATAAACTCCATATAAGTAAAGCCACCCATATCACCAATACGAGAACCGATCAGATTACCAAAAATCACAAAATACAGGCTCATCGTGATTGCAGGCGGAACTAGGGTTTGCACCCAAATACGTAAAAAGCGAATACACTCTTTGATCCAAATACTTTTTAGCGCTACTCCATATTTAAACATTATTCGCCTCGCCCTTGTTCTAATAATCCTACAAACAACTCTTCTAAACGGTTTGCTTTATTTCGCATACTAAGCACTGTGTTACCTTGCTCACTCAGTGCACTAAATACATGGTTTAAGCCCTGAGACTTCGCCACTTCAACTTCTAAAGTGTGGTCATCAGTCAGTGTATATTTGTAACCTGCAATGCTAATTGGCTGCACAGGCTGCTTTAAGTCAAGTACAAAGGTTTCTTTATCAAGCTTGGCAAGTAAGGCTTTAATGGTGGTGTTTTCAACAATCACGCCGCTGTCGATAATCGCGATGTTTCTACATAACAGCTCAGCTTCTTCTAGATAGTGGGTAGTCAAGATGATGGTGACACCTTGCTTATTAATCTCGCGAAGAAAATCCCACATAGAGCGGCGTAGCTCAATATCAACACCAGCTGTTGGTTCATCTAAAATAAGTAATTTAGGTTCATGCATCAGTGCACGAGCAATCATTAAACGGCGTTTCATACCACCAGAAAGGGTGCGCGCTTGCTTATCTTTTTTCTCAAATAAACCTAGCTGCTTTAAGTACTTTTCAGCTCGCTCATGGGCCAGCTTTCTTGGTACACCGTAATAACCTGCTTGGTTAACCAAAATTTGGTTAAGTGTTTCAAATTGACTAAAGTTAAACTCTTGCGGCACTAAGCCAAGTTCAGACTTAGCGGCTTCCAAATCTGTATCAATGTCGTGACCAAACACCTGTACACGACCGGCACTTTTGTTCACTAAAGATGAGATAACACCAATGGTGGTTGATTTACCGGCACCGTTTGGGCCAAGTAAGGCAAAGAAATCACCTTGCTGAACTTGTAAATCAATACCTTTTACAGCTTCAACACCATTTTTATAAACCTTTTTTAGGCCTTCAATATTTAATGCGATCGTTTTTTCGCTCACTGTTTGCCCTCTCCATAACCCCAACGCTTCGTCAAAGTATGTTCAATGTTTAAATGATCTAAAATTCGCGCCACCATAAAATCGACCAAATCTGAAATCTGCTCAGGTTGGTGATAAAAACCAGGTGCCGCCGGCATAATCGTTACGCCTAGTCGCGCTAGCTTCAACATATTTTCAAGATGAATTTCGCTAAATGGTGTTTCGCGCGGGACTAAAATTAGCTGACCACGCTCTTTAATAACTACATCTGCCGCACGTTCAAGTAAGTTATCTGATGCTCCCACTGCAATTGCAGAGACAGACCCTGCGCTACAAGGGCAAACCACCATTTTTTTCGGCGCTGCTGAGCCAGACGCAACAGGACTAAACCAATTATCTTTGCCAAATACTTTAAGTTGCTCAGGGGCTGCATTAAAAAGCGTGCTGAGTTGTTCTGTCGCTTTCTCTTCGTTACCCGAAAGTTTGATATTTGACTCTGTATCAAGCACTACTCGTGCTGCACTTGAGATCAGTACATATACCTGAAACTGCTGTTCAAGTAATACTTCTAACAACCTTAAGCCATAGGGAGCACCTGAAGCACCACTAAAAGCTAATGTTATTTTATCTTTAAATTGCATACAGTTAAGCTCCTGATACTGATTAGTTTTGTTCAAGTGCTGTGATTAAACGCTGATGAATACCTTCAAAACCACCATTACTCATAATTAACACATGTTGTGAAGGCGCGATACTAGCGATGACTTGAGCAATTATATCCTCAGTGCTTGAGCTACAATGCATCCCAGCTTTATCTGCGTATTCTTTTAGCGACCAGCTTAAATTTTCTGGCTCAAATAAATACACTTCATCGGCCGCTTTCAGTGAATCAATCAAGGTTTGTTGATGCACGCCCATTTTCATGGTGTTTGAGCGAGGCTCTAAAATAGCAATGATCTTCTCTGTGCCCACTTTTGCACGAAGCCCTGCTAAGGTTGTTTCAATTGCCGTTGGGTGATGGGCAAAATCGTCGTACACTTTAATCGAGTTGATGTCAGCTTTGAGCTCCATGCGGCGCTTAGGAGAAATGAACTCAGCTAGGCCTGCAATGCTGACAGATACGGCAATGCCTACATGCCTTGCAGCCGCTATCGCCATAATGGCATTTTTCACATTGTGCTCACCCATGGCTTGCCAGCTGACAACGCCTTGAACTTGTGAATTTAATAACACTTCAAATTCACTACCATCTGCTTTAAGTAAACGGTAATCCCAATCGCCAAAGAGTGTTTCACTCTCGCTCCAAAGGCCTCGTTCAATCACATCTTGTAGAGCTTCGTCTTGGCTAGGCCAAATAACTTTGCCACTACTAGGTAGTGTACGCATCAAGTGGTGAAATTGTTTTTTAATCGCGTTTAAATCTTCAAAAATATCAGCATGATCAAATTCGAGATTATTTAGAATTAATGTGCGCGGTAAGTAGTGCACAAACTTACTACGTTTATCGAAAAAAGCAGTGTCGTATTCGTCGGCTTCAATAACAAAAAATGGCGTTTCGCCAACACGAGCAGACACACCAAAGTTTTGAACGATACCACCAATCAAAAATCCCGGCTTCATTCCCGCATATTCTAATAACCATGCCAGCATACTAGCTGTGGTTGTTTTGCCATGGGTACCCGCTACGGCTAAGACCCAGGAGTTTTGCAATAAATTATGTTTTAACCATTCAGGGCCTGACGTGTAAGGCAAGCCTTTATCAAGCACGTATTCAACACAAGGGTTGCCACGGCTCATAGCATTACCAATTACTACCATATCGGGCGCGGGATCGAGTTGGCTAATGTCATAACCTTGGGTTAGGGTGATACCTAGCTCTTCTAATTGTGTACTCATCGGCGGGTACACATTTTGATCAGAGCCTGTCACGGTATGACCTAACGATTTAGCGATTGCGGCAATACCACCCATAAAGGTGCCACAAATTCCAAGAATATGAATATGCATCTACTGTCCTGAGCAAAATGAATGAGAGTTAAAATAAAGCGTTATAATGCCAAATATAAGCTTTACTTACCATTACTACACGGCAATAGACTTTTGCCAAATAGCCAACATAAAAAACACCTCAATTTGAGGTGTTTTTTAATTGAAGTGAGCGCCTATTTTACAGCATTAAGAATGCAAACAAACCAACGCCTAATAGTAAGCGGTAGATAACAAATGGCATCATGCCCATGCGCTCAATTACTTTTAAGAAAAAGAAAATACATGCATACGCTGATACAAATGATAATGCAGCGCCTAATAAAATAGCATGCCAATCAATCGCTTCACCCGCTGTTGCCAATTGATACACATAATATGAACCTGCAGCTGCAATAACCGGAATCGACATTAAAAACGAGAAACGCGCAGCACTTTGCTTGTTAAGACCCAGCATTAAACCCACTGTAATGGTAATACCAGAACGCGATGTCCCCGGAAATACCATCGCTAGCACTTGCGAAAAACCCAGTAATAACGCACTAAAAAAGTTTACTTGGTAAATATTCTTAACTTGTTTTGCTTTAGCATCGGCATACCAAAGCAGTAAACCAAATACGATAGTCGAGGTTGCAATAACCCAGGCATTACGTGAGTAGCTTTCTACAAAGTCTTTAAATAGATAACCGATTAATAATGCAGGAATAGTCGCAACAATAATCCACCAACCTAAACGGCTGTCATCAGTCGCGCCTTGTGATCCAAACGATTTAAACCAAGCGCCAAGAATATCCACTACTTCTTTACGGAAATACAGTACCACGGCACCTAAAGTACCAACGTGAACCGCCACATCAAATGCTAAGCCTTGGTCGTGCCAGCCAAAAACTTGTGAGGGTAAAATTAAATGTGCTGAGCTCGAAATAGGTAAAAACTCAGTCAATCCTTGAATTAAGGCTAGAACAATTATCTCAATAATACTCATGGGTTAGAAAACTCCACCTTCCATAGTTTTTGTTGCGGATTGTTATAATTTTTCCATAGTTCAGCTAAAGTTAGCTTAGCTACGGGATGAAAAAAGTTAGGGGCTACTTCAGCTAATGGCTGTAGTACAAACGCATTTTTGGTAATTTCGTCACGAGGTAACTGCGCAGGCGAATCGCAGATAATGTCATCATAAAACAATAAATCTAGATCTAAAGTGCGCGGGCTAAATTTTTTATCCTCGCGGGTGCGACCGTTATCAAGTTCAATCTTCTTCAGAAGTTTACACAGTTCGGTTAATGGCATATCGGTTTGAGCAGCAATCACAGAGTTATAAAAATTGTTCCCTGCAAAGCCAACTGCCTCACTCTCATAAACTGACGAGTGTTTATAGTCAGGAAAGTAAGGCTTTAGGGCAATAAGCGCCTGTCTCAGGTAGTGCTCTTTATTAACATTAGAGCCAAGACTTATAAAAATTTGCGCCATAATCAGTTAGCCTTACGACGGGTGATTTCGACTCCCACCGTTTTAGCTTGTGGTACCGCAGCCGGCTTACTCACACGAATAGTCACTTGACTGGTCGCAAACTCACTAAGGATCAATGCAGCCAATTGCTCAACTAAGGTCTCAAGTAACTCAACAGGCTTTGCCGTAGTATGCTCAATAACTCGCTCGCTCACTTTGGCATAATCAAGTGCTAAATTTATATCATCCGTCGCCGCAGCGGCTGAAATATCACATAACATTTCGATATCAAAATACAGGCTTTGTTTACTTTCTTTTTCAAAATCATACACGCCAATGATGGTGTCTACATGTAGTTGTGATATATATACCTTGTCCATTGATACTCCAAGTGACATAAATATTTTAAAACAATACTCATCCTAAACGCTTATTGATTTCAATAATGCGCTATATAAGCTGTCATACTGTTTTAATATATAAAAATTACCCCTACAATAACGGATAGATGCATTGCAATATGGTGCGTACATTCTACTCGATGAGAGCGGCAGATGGTTTTGCCGCCAATGATAGCCCAAAAGTGCAGATTAAAAAATAAGGAAGCGCGTGTTAGAAGTTTTAATGTTAGTTTTAGCTTACATACTGGGATCGGTCTCTTCCGCTATCCTTGTATCACGGCTGTTTAAACTACCAGACCCACGCAGTCATGGATCGAATAACCCTGGTGCAACAAATGTTTATCGCCTAGGCGGAAAAGTCCCCGCTGTTTTAGTTCTTGTCTTTGATATTTTAAAAGGGACGATCCCAGTTTGGGGTGCCTACTTTTTAAAAATAGATCCTCTAATGTTAGGTCTAATTGGTGTAGCAGCCTGTCTAGGGCATATGTACCCACTGTTTTTTAGTTTTAAAGGCGGTAAAGCGGTTGCAACTGCCTTTGGTACTTTATTACCTATTGGTTTATCGCTAGGTGGGATGTTAATTGCAACCTGGATCTTAATTGTTGCTATCACGCGTTATTCATCACTTGCGGCACTGGTAACAGTTTCATTAGCGCCTCTTTATACCTGGTGGATAAAGCCCTTGTATACTTTGCCTGTTACCTTTCTAACCGTACTGATAATTTTCCGCCACAGAGCAAATATTACTCGCTTGATGGCTGGGGAAGAACCTAAAATAGGGGCTAAGAAAAAAGCCCCTGAACAAGAGTAGTGCTATAAATTAAAGCGCTTCGAGTGAATCAATAGGCCAGCGTGGCTTAGTTTTCATATCGAGGCTCGCGAATTGACCTGCTTTCAAACGCTGCATACCTGCATAAGCAATCATTGCACCGTTATCTGTACAAAACTCTGTGCGCGGGTAATACACTCGCCCTTTCATACCTTGCATAACTCGTTCTAGTTGAGCACGTAATTGCACGTTAGCACTCACGCCACCAGCAATAACTAAACGTTTGATACCTGTTTGTTTTAAAGCTCGTTTACATTTAATAATTAGGGTATCAATAACAGCTGTTTGAAATGCATGGGCAATATCTGCTTTAGTTTGCTCATCGTCATCGCTATCACGAATAGCGAGCGACGCTGCTGTTTTTAAACCACTAAAACTAAAATCTAAGCCAGGTTTATCGGTCATCGGACGCGGGAACACAAAACGCTCTGGTGTGCCTTGCTCAGCAAGCTTTGCTAAACGTGGACCACCTGGATAATCAAGGCCTAACAACTTCGCTGTTTTATCGAATGCTTCACCTGCAGCGTCATCAACTGACTCACCTAATACTTCATACTCACCAATACCAGATACTTTAACCATCATGGTATGACCACCAGACACTAAGAGCGCGATAAACGGAAACTCTGGTTTGTCTTCTTCTAGCATTGGCGCAAGTAGGTGGCCTTCCATATGATGCACAGCGACTGCTGGAATATTCCAGCCATAGGCCAGTGAGCGACCAATTGAGGTTCCCACCAAGAGTGCACCAACAAGTCCGGGCCCTGCGGTGTAAGCAATACCATCTAAGTCTTCTGGACCACAGCCAGCTTGCGCAAATGCCGCATCAATTAAAGGTAAGGTTTTACGTACGTGATCGCGTGAAGCTAGTTCAGGGACCACGCCGCCGTAATCGGCATGCACTTTTACTTGGCTATACAGTTGATGTGCTAATAAGCCTTGTTCATCATCATAAATGGCAATACCCGTTTCATCACATGATGATTCAATACCTAAAATTCGCATCAATTACTCCGCCAAGAAAAAACAAATGCGCATTTTACAGTGAAAATACGCATTACTGAATATTAAATTGCAATACCAATGTTGGTTTGGCCATCAGAAACCGCTAGTTGTTTAAGCTCTTTTACGTTCTCTGAAGTAATTCGGCCCATTTGCTCTACAAAATCAATAAGCTCTGCAAGCACATCAATTTCATATTGCATTAAAGGGTGTTCACGGACAGCTTTGTTGTCTGCCACTTCACCATCTACTGTTAGTTGGTACTCAATAAAGCGAGCCACTGAAGCCTGTGAAATTTTACTAATATTCAAAAACTCTTGTTCATCTTTAGCTATTAAACCGTGCAGCATACCAAGCAGAGCTGTAGCAGTATCAATTGCCGGATAAGCCCCAAACATATCAAAGTCAGTGAGCTCTGGCACATTCGGTTCTATTTTTTCAATTTGCTTTTCAAGGCTGATTTTACTTTTTGGCAGTAATATTTTTTCCCAGCAGACACTAAGTGCGCTTCGAAAAACCGCTGCATCACCAAACCCTGTTGCTTCACTAAATAAGCTGTAATTAGGCAGCATACGCTCAAGTAAAGCTCCACCTAACACTGCTTTTTGCAAATAGTTTAATTCTCTAATACGTTGAAAATTATTCGCTTTCGTCATTCTTTACAGTCCCACAAGACCAACATATTTCAAATGTTGCTCCGTTAAGCTCAAGACACTTAGGGCATACCCAGTCAGGAGCCGATTGTTTTAATTGTCGGTAGTTTAGCAATATTTCTTGCGCCTGGCGCTCTTTTAATGCGTAAACAAGTATATCAACCCCCGTTTGTTCAAATGGGATCTCCCCAAGCGCTCCTTGTAAAAGCTCACCTTGTAATTGAGATTCTATCCCCTTACTTTGTAAAAGCCCTTTAATAATATTTGCTTCTAAGCCATTTTCAGCTTGAAATACTTTCACCCAAGAAAATGGGTCCGGCTTGTTTGGTTGATTTAAATTCTTGTTTTGCAAATCACTTCTCTTTTACTTTTTTATCTTTAAATCCTAAACTACGCTAGCAATTGACTTCGCTGCAACGCTTATTTCAAGGTAACCACATGACTTTAACAACACCGGGATTGTTATTCCCTGCAATTTCTTTACTGTTACTTGCTTATACCAACCGCTTTTTGGTGCTTGCTCAGCTTATTCGAGAACTCAATGCACGTGAAGGGGAAAGTATCCGCCCACTGGTTGTTGCACAAATTACCAACTTAAGAAAACGTATCAAACTCATTCGGGTGATGCAGGTCTATGGCGTTGCCTCTTTTCTCATGTGTACTTTATCGATGTTTGCATTATTTATAGAGTTTAATACCACTGGAATCATTTTATTTGGGAGCAGCCTCGCTTGCTTAGCCTTGTCTCTTCTAACCTCTTTGTATGAGATCCACATCTCCTGCCACGCTATCGAAATCGAATTGAAGAATATCGAAAAAAAACCAGTTTCAGATAAGGCAGAGTAAATTTCTGCCTCTATACTTATTGTATGAGATACAACAATAAGTGGTGTTTTTGTGGATGATTTCTTATTTTCTGAAGAACAGTTAGAAGAAAATAATATAGAAACTGAAGAACCTGAATACTGGCATATTCTTGTTGTTGATGATGAAGAAGATATTCACCAAGTTACGAAACTAGTATTAGCTGGGTTCACTTTTGAAAATAAAGGTCTGCGCTTTTATGACGCCTATTCTGCGGCCGAAGCAAAAGAGTTTTTAAAAAAAGATATTCCCTTTTCTGTTGCCCTAGTTGATGTGGTAATGGAAACCAACCATGCTGGTCTTGAGCTTATTCAATTCATTCGCGATGAAATAGAAAACCACGATATTCGTTTAATACTGCGCACAGGCCAGCCCGGTGAAGCCCCTGAAGAAGCCATTATCCGCGATTACGACATCAACGATTACAAAAATAAAACAGAGCTTACCGCGATTAAAATTAAAACCCTGCTCTACTCAGCCTTAAGGGCACATCGTGATATTCAAATTATTGACCGCCATAAGCATGGTCTTGAACAAATAATTAATGCTTCAGCAAATTTTTTAAAATGTGACAGTGTTCATGAGTTCGCCTCAACAATTTTAAGCCATGTCACTAACGTGATGGGAATTAATGATGCGCAAATCTATTGTGCTGCGGCTGTTAACTTACAATCGTCTCCAGCAAAAGATTTCCAGCTTCTTGCTGCCTCAGGCGTAGGTCCTACACCACAGCAAAATACCATTCCAGATGAGGTAAAAAACTTATTTATAGATGCACATGAGCGTAAGTCATCACTAAAAACAAGCAATGATTACATTGGTTACTTTCCTACCAAAGCTGGCCTAGAAACCATGCTTTATGTACATAAAGGTAGTAAGTTGCAAGCAACAGAGCATCAACTGTTAGAGTTTTATGCCAATAATATCGCGCTTGCTTACGATAATTTAAAACTCAGAGAAATGGTAAAAGAATCACAAAAAGAATTGTCGTACATTCTCGGTGAGGCTGTAGAAAAACGCTCTAAAGAAACTGGTTCCCACGTTAAACGTGTTGCTTTATATAGTGAACTGCTTGCTCAGCTTTCAGAACTAAACCCATTTCAATGCGAAATCATTAAACTTGCCTCACCTTTACATGACATAGGTAAGATCAGCATTCCCGATAACATTTTAAACAAGCCTGGTAAACTCACTGATGATGAGTGGGAAGTAATGAAAACCCATGCAGAAATCGGCTACGAAATATTAAAAAATTCAAGTAACGAGATATTGACATGTGGTGCTTTAATTTCCTACCAGCATCATGAAAAGTGGGATGGTTCAGGATATCCGCAAGGTTTAATAGCAGACGATATCAATATAGTTGGCCGTATCACCGCCCTAGCAGATGTATTTGACGCGCTTTGCAGCGACCGTTGTTATAAGAAAGCATGGCCATTGGATGAGGCTTTAACGCTTATAAAAGATCAACGCGGGAAACATTTTGATCCAATTCTTGTCGACTTATTACTTGAAAATTTACCACTTTTCTTAGAGATTAAAGATCGTTACCCTGATTAGATGTAACTTTTCTGTAAAACACTTCCCAAAAAAGGTACAATAATTTACTATGCCTTCCGTGAAGTATAATAATACCGCCTATATGTAAAAAGGCTTACTTATAACAAGGGACTATTAAAGTGAGATTTGAACAACTTGAACAATTTGTGGCACTAGGCGTGCTGAGGCATTTTCGCCAAGCTGCAGAAAAAACCCAAATCAGCACTTCAGCGTTAACTCGCAGTATTCAGACGCTTGAAGATGAAATTGGCTATGAGCTAGTTACCCGCTCTACACGCTC
Organism: Pseudoalteromonas sp. Isolate3; assembly: GCF_022398505.1. Taxonomy (NCBI): domain Bacteria; kingdom Pseudomonadati; phylum Pseudomonadota; class Gammaproteobacteria; order Alteromonadales; family Pseudoalteromonadaceae; genus Pseudoalteromonas; species Pseudoalteromonas sp. Isolate3. The sequence goes on from NZ_JAKEVN010000053.1 coordinate 22,971, forward strand.
AGTTAAGCTAACCAAAGAAGGTGAACTTTTCCTTGAGTACGCTAAACAAACCCTCGACAACCTTGAAGAGACCAAAAAACGTTTATTCGAATCTTTAAACGGTTGCACTAACGAAAAATTAGTTATCGGTTATACCAATAAAGCTAGCACGGTTGTTCCTGTTTCTTGCGGCCAATTTTTAGCGCAGTATCCACATGTAAAAATCGAGATGCAGTTACAAGAACAAAGCGAGCTTGTACGTAAACTGCAGTTAGGTGAAATTGATATCAGCGTATGCTCGCAAGCAATGAACAGCATTGGCAGCGATATTCATTTACCCGATCAACTCATTATTTTTGTGGCTAAGAACCACCCACTTGCCAATAAAAGCGATATCAGTAAACGCGACTTTGCTGACTACCCAATGTACAGCTGCTTTTCTCAATCAAAACAGGTTCAATCTATGCTGAATGATGCAATTGAATCTTTTGATAAAACATCAAGTATAAAAGTAGGTAGCATTGAGCAAGTGATGGATGGCCTTAAAAAGTCAAACCACATCGCAATAGCCAGTATTGAACACACAAGTATTGTCTCTTCAGACCCAGATTTACTGTTATTGAAAACCAATAAAGGTATCGCACACGAGCAGCTTGTGATCCAAACTAACCAACAAATCAATGAAAATTCTCATGTTAGTCATTTACTTGACCTCATTGAAAAAACGGCGTTAGCAAGCCAAAGCTAAAAGCTATTTTATATGCTGTTAGCCTGTAATGAATCAGGCTAGCCCCCCCCTTTTTTTTATTGCATAAAAAGCGTGCATCGCACATTTTTTCATATACACTTACTCACCTTTTTTTGATTGTGCATATGAATGACCGCACCACTAATTTCCGACTCTTATTTAGATGCCATCGAACAGGCTGGCTATGCTGTTGTTGAAAACGCCATTGATGAAAACCTAATCGCTGATTTAATTGCTGATTGCTATCGAATTAACCCACATTTTCATACTGCTGGTATTGGCCGTTTAACCGACCAACAAATAGATAAAACCGTGCGAAAAGATAAAACTTTTTGGTTCGATAGTTCAAGCCAAGCACAAATTACTTATCTGGCGACCATGGAAGCGATAAAAACACAGTTAAACCGTAGCTTTTATTTAGGGTTATTCGACTATGAATGCCACTATGCAAAGTATCAGCAAGGTGACTTTTATAAAAAGCATTTTGATGCCTTCAAAGGCCGTTCGAATCGAATTTTCACAACGGTTTGTTACTTGAACACGCCAGAATCAGGTGGTGAATTGGTAATTTACAAGCCAAAAAGTAAAGACATTGAAATTGTCATAAAGCCTCAAGCTGGTTTGCTGGTTATGTTTGAAAGTGAGCGCTTTATGCATGAAGTATTACCGGCACACGATGTTCGCTATTCCATTGCTGGTTGGTTCAGGAAAAATGCCTCAATCAGCGGTATTATCGACCCACCAAGGTAATTAAAATGGCAGTGGCAAGGATGCTGCTAAACCAATAAAAACCACCAACCCCACATAGTGGTTATTCAAAAATGCTTTAAAGCAAGGGTCTCTCTCTCGATTATGAATAAGCGTTTGTTGATAGAGTAAAAAACCAATCGCTGCAATTAACCCTAGCCAATAAGGCAAAGCAAGGTTGTTACTCTTACCAATGTAAGCAAGAATCATAATAAACAAAACATTGAGTAAAAAGATGATATGTCTGTCATAGCTGGCAAACAATATTGCCGTTGATTTAACACCAATTTTTAAATCATCATCTCTATCAACCATGGCATACATGGTGTCATAAGCCACAGTCCATACAAGATTAGCTGTAAATAATAACCAAGCTTCTAATGGTACAGAGCCAATTGATGCCATATAGGCCATTGGAATAGCCCAGCTGAATGCAGCACCAAGCACAACTTGCGGTAATTGGGTGTAACGCTTCATAAATGGATAACAAAACGCCAGAGCTAAAGCACCAAACGACAGTAAAATGGTTGGCAATCCGAGTGTTAACACTAAACCAAACGCTACCACGATAAGCAATACAAACAAGCTCAAAGCTTCACCACTTGATACCAAACCTGCTGCCAGCGGTCGCTGGGCTGTGCGCTTAACTGAGCCATCTATTTTACGATCGGCAAAGTCATTAATTACACAGCCGGCACTGCGCATCACAAAGACACCCAAACTAAATACCACAAAATTTAATAAGCTCGGCGTGCCAAGCTCAGCAAGCCACAGCGCCCAATAAGTTGGCCACAACAATAGTAAAGTGCCAATTGGCTTATCGGTACGCATTAACTGTTTATAGTAAGGTATATGTGCGACCTTAAGTGCAGCTAGCTTCATAGGTAAATATACGCTCCAGGTAAGAATACTTCAGCCACGAGAAAATGAGCATTAGATAAGCTAAATACACTGCGTCTTCCCCACAATGGTTGTGAAGAGTAGCCGATTTCAGCTGTTAAAGCTTGAATAGCGTGCTGCTGTGAAAACTCAGCAACTTCGATTTCAGTTCGCGATAAGCTTGGGTCTTGAAAAATAACATCGCCAAGCGGTCTTGTTCCCATACTTAGCAACTGTTGCTTTTTTAATGTATCATCCGCTGGCAACCAGCTTTGAGCATAAACCATTGGTTTACCATCACACAGAAGTAAAACTTCACGGTTTAATGCCTGACTTAAAGAAGTATTTAATAACGCTTGTTGCTCGCAGGTTAAGTCAAAAGGTGCTTCGTTTAAAACTTCAACTGAAAAAGCCTGACAATGACTTTTAAGCTTAGCCGTTAATGACCCGGCTTCAAGCAGCCAACCTTGCTGTTGTTGCGTCAAATCTGGAAATGCTGAAGCAGGCTGCCAATTTGCAGCTAGTGAAACTGGGAATGTGATCACAACGACTCATTATTTAAAAAAAACATGCAAATGATATCATCGCTGCACGTTTCGAAAAAGTCATGATTTAATCTCAAGCAAGGTTAAAAAACACAGAACAGCCTGTATCTTCGATGAATTTGGGTATAGACTAAAAGTCATTGAAAGGGTGGAATATTCTTAACTATGAAAAAGTCATTGTTATCAATTTACTTGATAAGCATGCTGCTTGTTAGTGCAATAACAAGTTGCTCTGTGCGGGCTGAATCAAATGTTGGCTACTTTGGTTTTGAGCCTGACATCATCACCAACTACATAGGCCAAGGTAATAAAAAGCTTGGATATGTACGTATTACGGTGGATCTGATGCTTAATGATATGTCAGATATTGCTGTGGTAGAACACCACACTCCGCTATTGCGTGATGCGATTGTTGAAATACTCTCTAAAGAGCCAGAAGAAAATATTAAATCGCTTACCGGCCGCGAAGAAATCAGAAAGCGCTGTACCGAGAAGCTAAAATCACTACTAAAACAAGAAACAGGACAAGAGATTGTCCGAGAAGTGTTATTTACTAAGTATTTATAT
>NZ_JAKEVN010000054.1:0-26250 GCF_022398505.1 Pseudoalteromonas sp. Isolate3
CTATTGAATTAAATGATTAATTGTTTATACATTTTTTTAACCGCGTGGTTATTTATCTTGCGATAAGCTGTAAACGTAAGCAGTTAGTAGGTGTACTTTATCTTCACCTAAAATGTCTTTCCATGCTGGCATTACACCTGCGCGGCCATTGGTTAGTGTTTCTTCAACAGCACGTTTTGAACCACCATATAACCAGATGTTATCTGTTAGATTAGGTGCACCAAATGGTAAGTTGTGTGCAACCGAACCTTTACCGTCAGCACCGTGACACGCAGCACACATTGCAAACTTAGCAGCACCTGCAGCAGCGTCTTTTTGGTTAACTGTACGGCCTGAAAGGCTAAGTACGTGAGCAGTCATTTCTTTAATGCCTTGCTCGCCAAGCGCATCACCCCATGGTGGCATCGCAGCTACACGACCATAAAGAAGTGTTTCTTTGATTTTGTCTGGTGTGCCACCATATAACCAATCGTTATCCGTTAGGTTAGGGAAGCCTTGACCACCACGTGCATCTGAACCATGACATTGTGCACAGTTTTGTGAGAACAAACGTTGACCAATCTCAAGCGCTTTTTCATCTTTAACTAGTGTTTCAATATCTTGTTTTGCAAATGACTCAAAGATTGGGCCAAAACGCTCATCAGCGGCAATAAATTCTTGGTCTAATTGAACGTTCTCACCATTAGCTAATGCTTGTTCAGTCGCTTCTTTAGACTCAGCTAGAGAAGTAATACCTTGGTTAGAACTTGTCCATTTACCTAAACCTTCCCAGTTACCTAAACCAGGGTAGGCTGCAAGATAGTATACAGACCAAATAAATGTTGCGAAGAACATGTAAGTCCACCATTTTGGAAGTGGGTTATTTAGTTCTTCAATGCCGTCAAACTCGTGACCACAGCTTTCGCCTTCTTTAACACCTGTGTAGTTTTTCAAGTTCCACAGAAGTAGGCCGAAGATGATAGCAAGACACGCTAGGGTTAATACAATAACCCATATACTCCAAAAGCTAGTCATTTCTCAGACTCCTTTTCCTCGTTAGAGATTGTGTTGTTGTGTTTTTTTTCATCTTCAAATATGGCATTAGCAGCGTCATCAAATCGGCTTTTGCTACGCTTGCTGTATGCCCATACAACAATCACAATAAACAGTACTAAAATTACCAGAGTCAAAATGCCTCTGTATGTTCCGTAATCCATAATAATTACTTCAAGTGTGTGCCAAGCTGTTGTAAGTAAGCGATTAGAGCTTGCATTTCAGTTGCGCCTTTACCATCGTTCATGGCTTCGATTTTCGCAATGTCAGCTTGTAGCTCTTCGTCACTACCATAACCTTTACCGTCGTAACGGTCGCTAGCTTTGTCAATTCCGAAGCTATCACGGAATATTTGAAGCTTTTTAAGTGTATGGGTCGTATCGACTCTGTTTTCGTCTAACCAAGGAAACGCTGGCATGTTTGACTCAGGAACCACTGCACGTGGATCCATTAAGTGAGCATGGTGCCAATCGTCTGAGTAACGCTCACCAACACGAGCTAGGTCAGGACCAGTACGTTTAGAACCCCATTGGAATGGGTGATCCCATACTGACTCACCAGCTACAGAGTAGTGACCATAACGCTCAACCTCGTCACGGAAAGGGCGAATCATTTGTGAGTGACAGTTGTAACAACCTTCACGCACGTAGATGTCACGGCCTTCCATTTCTAATGCTGTAAGAGGGCGTAGGCCATCAACAGGTTTAGTCGTATCATCTTGGAACATTAGTGGAGTAATCTCAACTAGTGCACCAAAGCTGATTGCAAAGACAGTCAAGATAGCCATAAGGCCAACGTTCTTTTCGACTATTTCGTGTTTGTTTTGTGAATTATTATTGCTCATCGTGCTACTCCATTATGCCAATTGTGCGTCAGCGTCTAGTTGAAGCGAATCTTTCTTCGCAGCAATAGTACGATAAACGTTGTAAGCCATAATTAGCATACCTGTTACGATGAATACACCGCCTAGGAAACGCATAACATAGAACGGATACGAAGCTTCTAATGACTGTACAAAGCTGTACATTAACGTACCGTCTGAGTTTACTGCACGCCACATTAGACCTTGCATAACACCTGAGATCCACATTGCTACGATGTATAAAACAACACCAACAGTGTGTAACCAGAAGTGCGTGTTAACTAGTTTAACACTGTACATACGGCCTTGTGAGAATAGTGCAGGGATTAGGTGATAGATAGCACCGATAGAAATCATTGCAACCCAACCTAGTGCACCTGAGTGTACGTGACCTACAGTCCAGTCAGTGTAGTGAGAAAGCGCGTTTACTGACTTGATAGCCATCATTGGGCCTTCGAATGTAGACATACCGTAGAAAGATAGAGAAACAACTAAGAAACGTAGTACTGGGTCAGTACGTAGTTTATGCCATGCACCTGATAACGTCATGATACCGTTGATCATACCACCCCAAGATGGAACGAATAGGATAACTGACATAACCATACCTAAGCTTTGCGTCCAATCTGGAAGCGCAGTGTAATGTAGGTGGTGAGGACCTGCCCAGATGTACAAAGAAACAAGAGCCCAGAAGTGAACTACCGATAGACGGTATGAATAAACAGGGCGGCCTGCTTGTTTTGGTACGAAGTAGTACATCATACCTAAGAAACCAGCAGTTAATAAGAAACCAACAGCGTTGTGACCGTACCACCACTGAACCATTGCATCTACAGCACCTGCGTAGATAGAGTATGATTTAGTTAGTGAAACTGGAATTGCCATGCTGTTTACAATGTGTAAAACGGCAACAGTAATGATGAAACCAGCGTAGAACCAGTTCGCAACATAGATGTGCGATACTTTACGCTTGATTAACGTACCAAAGAATACAACTGCGTAAGTCACCCAAACAACGGCGATAAGAATATCGATTGGCCATTCAAGTTCTGCGTATTCTTTAGAGCTTGTGATACCTAATGGTAAGGTAATCGCTGCTAGTACGATAACAAGTTGCCAACCCCAGAAGGTGAAGGCTGCTAGTTTATCTGAGAAAAGGCGCGTTTGACATGTACGTTGTACGACGTAATAAGACGTCGCAAAAAGTGCACTTGTACCAAATGCGAAAATTACTGCGTTCGTGTGTAACGGACGTAGTCGAGAGTAAGTTAACCATGGTGTATCAAAGTTAAGTGCTGGCCAAGCTAATTGGGCAGCAATCAGAACCCCAACACTCATGCCAACGATGCCCCAAATCACTGTCATAATAGCGAATTGGCGTACAACTTTATAATTGTACTCAGTTTGTGATGCTACTGTTTGGCTCATTTTCTGGCTTCCGCTGCAATTAATGCGTTTTAGAAATGAATTACCCACTTTATTAAAAGTGGGGCCTACTATTACTTCACAAGCGTGTTACCTAAAGCCAACTTAGAGGTGCTAGCTTCAGAAAACAAACTCGAGAAACCCTTATTTTTGCGATGGAAATGATAAAATTTTTGACCTTAAAAAGATAGGTCAATTGCATAAAATTATGACATCAATCAAATTTTAGCGCTTTGTTGGTTATTTTTTGTCAGAGTTTGTATTTTTATTAGCTTATTCCATCTAGCATGGTTGTCTTTTCGCGGGTAGCTAATTAGTATCCGCTTTTATTTTATACAGGCAAATAGAGTGCGAACTAGTTTATTCACCGTGTTCCTTTTTAGTGTATTTTTAGCTGCATGTGATAGCCAAAGTATAGAAGAGGACAGCACAAGTACAAGTTGTGAGAACAATCGTCATTGTTATTACCCAAATAATGCAGAAGCTTGGCTGAGTAACCCAGACATCAGCCCGGAAACGCCTTTTGCAATTAACCTAAAGCTGCCAAACGGGGCCAAAAATCTAGCTGCAAAACTTGAAGGTGTCACTATGTATATGGGATTCATCCCACTACAGTTTAAACGCAAAGGGCAGGTTTGGGTTGCTGACACTATGGTCGGAGCGTGTTCTGAACCTGTTATGACTTGGAAAATGACGCTTACTTATAACACTGTTGATAATCAGCCTCGTACTTTGTTTTATTATTTCGATTCAATTCAAACTCGCTAACACCAACCTCTATTTTTATTACTCACAGCTTCGAATTTCGCTGAAGATGTGAGTAACGTCATTACCTTGTCATTTATTTATACTTTAATGCTCTTCATTAAACGTATTTTTATACGTTAGTTTCAAACTGATGGAACAAAAGTAAAAAATCATCCTCTAATTCACTGTTTAACAGGCTAACTTTGTCTATTTAGTTAATTTTAGTGAATAAGTATGGTTAGCAGTCTTACCAAGCTTTTACGGTTTTTATAACGTGGTGTGATCAACTTGTAAAAATTTCATTTGTAGCACTAATTGGGCTTTAGTTACACTTGATTACAAAGTGCGTGCAATTGATTTCAATCATGTTTTTTTTGCTACTAAAGAATCTTACCTTTCTGATATAGAAGTGTTTTTTTCTGTTAACATTGATACATCATGAAACCTTATTACCTGAAATGGGTCCGTCATTTTTGTGATGTTTTTTATTTAATCTTCCATTCAGTTTTCGTTCAGTTAACTGAGCCTAAGTTGCCCTCCGCTGACTCGTGATTCTAATAATAACGAGCGCTACCTGATTAAAGGTAAATTTCCAACAAGTAGGGTTTTCACATGAAAAAATCAATTCTTGGTTTAGCTGTTGTTTCAGCAATCCCAATGTTTTCAAGCATGCAAGTTTTAGCTGCTGATGATGCAGCAGAGTCTATTGAAAAAATTCAAGTTACAGGTTCTCGCATTAAGCGTACCGATATGGAGACGTCTAGTCCTGTAACTTTAATCGGCGCAGATGACATCAAAGCAATGGGTGCATCAAGCATCGATGGCGTTCTACAAAAAATGACTGCAGCAAGCGGTGCGATGACTAACCCTGCTGTTAACAACGGTTCAGGCGGTAACGCACGTGTTGACCTACGTGGTTTAGGCGCACAACGTACTCTAGTACTAGTTAATGGTCGTCGTATGATCAACTCTGGTACGGGTGCAGCATCTACTGTTGACTTAAACACAATCCCAGTATCAATGATTAAGCAAGTTGAAGTACTAAAAGACGGCGCATCTGCTGTATACGGTACTGACGCGGTAGCTGGTGTTGTTAACATCATCTTAAAAGACGACTTCGAAGGTCTAGACATGAACCTTAACGGTGCTATCACTGGTGAAGGCGATGCGGACGAAACGTCTTTCGATATCACAATGGGTTCAAGCTTTGACCGTGGTAACGTTGTAATTGGTTTACAATACACTGACCGTGGCGATGCTTCTCAAGCAGACCGTGATTTCTCTGATTGTCCAATCGAAGAAGATTACGATAACGGTAGCTTCTACTGTGGTGGTTCTTCTTACACGCCTTTCGGTCACGTTTGGGCTGAAAATGCAAGCTTACAAGGTCAAGCAGACGGCGAGTGGCACGACTTCACTTCAGCAGGTGATGCTTACAACTACTCAGCAACAAGCTACCTTTACACGCCAATGCGTCGTTTAAACCTAACAGGTATCGGCCACTTTGACGTAACTGATGAAACGCGTTTAGTTTCTGAGTTCACTTACTCTAAGCGTTGGTCAACTCAACAAATGGCTCCACAGCCAGTATGGTTTGACTTCACTTATGATGCAGAAACAATGGGTGATTCACTTCTTTCTCACGGTGTAGCTGACGGTGAAGACATCTCTTACGGTCGTCGTATGACTGATGTTGGTCCTCGTGGTTATGAGCAAGTTGTTGACACAGTTCGCGCAGTAATCGGTCTTGACGGTGCATTCGACAATGGTTGGGGCTGGGATACTTCAGTAGTATTCGGTCGTAACGACTCAGTTGACCGCGCAACTAACCTACTAAACATGGGTTCAATCCAAGACGCAATCGAAGAGGGTGACTTTAACCCACTTGATCAAGCTGATTGGTCAGGTAGCAACCTTGCACAGTACAACTACACTGAAAACAATTCAGGTGGTAGCCAATTATTAGTTCTTTCTGCTGGCCTTAACGGTGAAGTAATGGAACTTCCTGCTGGTTACGTTGGTTTCGCTGCTGGTATCGAGCGTCGTGAAGAAAAAGCATGGTATGTTCCAGATTCACTAACTTCACAAGGTCTTGCAAATGACCCACGTGTTGAGCCAACTGGTGGTCGTTTTGACGTAAACGAAGCTTACGTAGAATTCGCTGTTCCACTTCTAGCTGATGCACCATTTGCACAAATGGTTGACTTAAGCGCTGCTGTTCGTGCATTCGATTACAGCACATTTGGTTCAGATGAGACTTGGAAACTAGGTCTAACTTGGCGTGTAAATGACGAACTAATGCTACGTGCTGTTCGTTCAACTGCATTCCGTGCTCCTACAGTATCTGAGCTTTACCAAGGTAAATCACCTTCATTCGAACAAGTAAACTTCCCTGGTGCACAAGACCAAGCTGAAGTAACTGTTGGTGGTAATGACCAATTAACTCCAGAGCTTGCTGATACAGTAACAGCTGGTTTCGTATACGCTCCAGAGTGGTTAGATGGTTTCTCAATGACTGTTGACTACTACGAAATTGAAATCGAAAACTCAATTTCAAGCGTAAACAACCAATACATCGTTGAAAACTGTCTTGATGCTTCTACGGGCGCATACAAGAACCAAGATACTGCACTATGTCAGTCTTCTGCAATCAACTTCAACCAAAGCACTGGTCGCATTAGCTTCAATAACCAATTACAAAACATTGGTAACGAATCTACTAAAGGTTACGACGTAAACTTCAAGTATGCATTTGAAGCTGCAGGTCTTAACTGGCGCACAGGTCTTGATGTAACTATCCTTGATGAGTACATCGTTGATTCAGGCACAAGCACAATCGATTACACAGGTCTTGTAACTTCAGGTATCGGTAGCTACGCGAAAGTTAAGTCTAACTTCACTCTTAACGCGTCTGGCGACAACTGGGATGCACAATACCAAGCACGTATGATCGACGGCTTAGACAGCTATGCATGTCTTGCTGACGATAGCGAATGTCTAGTACCAAGTGTTGGTACTGTTGTATACCACGACATCAGTGGTTCATACATCCTGAACGACACAGTGTCATTCTCTGCAGGTGTTAACAACTTATTCGATAAGCAAGCACCTTACTACTCAGGTAACAATGACTCAAACACTGACCCGTACACATACGATGTACTAGGTCGTCGTTTCTTCGCTGGTATGAACGTTAAGTTCTAATCTAGTTTGAAATGATTACTAAGGCCCAGTTTTTACTGGGCCTTTTTTATTGTCTGAAAGTATATCAACGCGTAAACTATAAGGGTACTTTTAACAAACGAGGCGATATTGCTTAAACAAGACGAAAACTTATCTTTTATTATCGAGCCTGAGCTTAAACCACGCACAGAGCAACGACTCGACCTATATTTCTCCATTCCGAATGAAATGAGTGTTAATCCACAAACACTTAGTGAAGAATCATTCTTTAATAACAATTTTAAATCGCATCTTGCGTATAACGCTAACAACATTCACTTACCCTTAGTGAGAAGTCGCTTTGTTAGTAAAAACAAAGGTGAACAGCAAGATTATCGGCAAAACTTAAACTTGTATTGTTATCAAGTTCGACTAGCGCTGAATGCCGATATTAAAGACACCCTAAAACACCAAGAAGCCGAAGAGTTTTATCCTGCCGCTATCGAATTGTGCGAGCAAACCAAAGGCTTGTTGAAAAAGCTAAGGCGCTATACCCCAGATGATGAAAAGCTACTGCCGTTTTATAAAAACGCCGATAACTACTTAAGTTGGCATGTAGAGCAGTCATTTTTGAAACTACTAGATGAAGGGCCGCGCAGTAGTGATTTTGCAAAAGAGCGCAGCGAGCTTTTAGAGTTTTGTAAAGCAGAAAACAGTTACCGAGAAGAACAAGAGTATAACTCGCAATCAACACTTGAAGATGCAAATCGTATCACTAATAAAATGCGTTTATTACAACGTTTAATTGAGCATGGGGTAGTGCTTACTCGTAGCACCCGTCATTTAAACAGTTATTTAAAACGTATGGTAAAGGGTACCGTAACTGCTGTGATCATGGCATTTGTGATGTTAGTTGTATTAAATGCGCGTTCAAATTTTACCGAAGTAACAGCGACGTTGATTTTGATCTTAGGTGTGATTTATGGCCTTCGTGAAATATTCAAAGAAGATATTACACGGGTGATCTGGCGAGCGATTGTTAGGGGCCGACCAAAGTGGCGCTTTCAGTTTAAAAACAGTATTACTAAAGAGAAGATCGCAAGCCAATACATTTGGCTTGAATACACAAGCTTTAAACGTATTCCGAAAGCTGTGAGAAAAATCTTTTCTAAGCGCCGGCATCAAAATAAACAGGCTGCTCAGTGGCTACATTTTGCAAGTGAAACACATGTCAGTGCCAAGGCGTTTTTACCTGGATATGATACGCTTCAACAAACCATGCAATTTAGCTTGGCACCGTTTGCTCGCTACTTAAAGCGAGGCGAAGGTAAGCTCTATCATCTTGATAGCAATAAAATCTCTAAGAAAGCGGTAGAGAGGCGTTATCAATTAAATGTTGTATTAGTGTTTACCCAGAGCGAAGACGAGACTTTGTATCAGCGTTACAAGATTACGTTAAATCGCAGCAAGATTGTCAATATTGAGCGGATTTACTCGCAAACTGACATTTTGAAAGAAAAGATAAATGATGAATGATGAAAAAGGGTGGCCTTGGCCACCCACTAGGGTTTATTTAGCGTCTAAACCTGTTTTGCTGTAAAGCGATACTTTGTCTGACACTAGGGTAATTTCAATGTTTTTGTCTTTGTTACCCCAAATACAGTTAGTGTGTAGTGTTTTTTCTTCACACTTATCAGCAGAGCCTAAAATAGCTTCAACTTCAGTTTTATCCATGCCAATTTCAATTTTTTCGTAGTTTTCTAGACTTACTTTTGAACAGCCAGCTAAAGTAAGTGCCGCAGCAGCTGCTGCAATTGCCATATATTTTTTCATAATTGTATCCATTAATGGTTGTAGCGTCTTATTTGCAAGATCATACCCATACGAGGGTGATCAAAATAATGTATCTCGTTACTGATCACACGTTTAAATTGTGAAAAACGTGCTTTTTCATAATCACCGTTTTCTAGACGCTGACTAATATCAAAATCTGCATTTATAAATAGGTAGTGACGAACATAAATTTTCATTAAACCGTCTAATTCCCACTCTGGCACGTTTTGTAGCTGGTCGGGAATAAAACGTTCAGTAGGATCGATCAAACTGATAAAATCGTTATTTTCATTTTCAAGTGATCTTGTGTTTTTTGCTAAGTGTTCTCCAGCAAATAAGCGGATGCTTGGTGCTCTTCTTTCACTCATTTCAGGAAAACGCCATCCTGTATGCAAAATAGGAGATAAGCCCTTTTTATCAAGCTGGTCTTTTTGATCAACAAACTGTAATTGCTCTGGTGCAATTAGATATATTTCGTCAGTATCTTCACGCGGTTCAACAACGGGTGTAACAGGCAGTTGATTATAACTAGCTAAAAAATCAACACTGTCATCACACACATTAGAATGAGGGTTGGTATTGACTAAAGAGTCGGTAAACGAATCAGAGCGAAAGCGGTTATCACCTTCAATACAAGCCTGTTTCGCTTGTGCTGTGTACGCAGGAGATAATATATCTTTGCTACGCTTAGCCTTGATTTCATCGTGTTTTAGACTGAAATCTTCTTGTAAGTAAGGAGCTGGGCGCTGTTTATAAATAAGAACTTCAATTTCAAACCAACGTGTTGCATATGATGAGCTTGTAAATAAGCAACAAAGCAATATTAAACTATTTCTAAACAACATTAATGGCTAACCTTTTTCTCAAAATCTGCAATCATTGCAGTGACCATTTTTAAGCGTTCACGAGCGTTGGCTTCGCTAATTGCAAAGCGCAGTTTGTTTGCGCCATCCATTTTATACACCTGCGGTGCACTTTGTATCAAACCAATGATGAAGCTAGGGTTAACCTTTGTATGCTGGCTAAACTCAAAATAGCCACCTTTCGGGTTTGCTTCAATCTTCTTAATGCCAAGATTACTTGCTTGTAGTTTTAATTGCTGCAAACTGAATAAGTTTTTCGTAGCATCAGGCAGTAGGCCAAAACGGTCAATCAACTCTACTTGTAATTCGTCCATGTCATTGAGATTAGCACAGCTTGCAATGCGTTTATAGATACCTAATCGCGCATTTACATCATGAATATAATCATCGGGTAATAATGCAGGTAGCTTTAAGTCAACTTCAGTTTGCTGGCCAAGTAAGTTCTCTAGGGTTGGCTCTTTGCCTTCTTTTAGCGAGTTTACAGCTTGCTCAAGCATCTCCATATACAAGCTAAAGCCAATGGTTTGCATTTGACCTGATTGATCGTCACCTAGCAGCTCACCGGCACCACGAATTTCTAAGTCATGGGTTGCTAGAGCAAAACCGGCTCCAAGGTCTTCAAGTGATTCAATTGCTTCAAGGCGTTTAACGGCATCTTTACTGAGTGATTTAGGGTTACCAGTGAGAAGATAGGCATACGCTTGGTGATGGCTACGGCCAACACGACCACGTAATTGATGCAGCTGCGCAAGGCCAAGCTTATCTGCTCTATCCATAATAATGGTGTTGGCTGTCGGTACATCGATACCTGTTTCGATAATGGTGGTACATACAATCACGTTATATTTTTGGTGATAAAAATCACTCATAATTTGCTCAAGCTCACGCTCGCGCATTTGGCCATGTGCTGTTGTTACGCTAGCTTCAGGAACCCATTCACTTATTTCTTCAGCAACTCGGTCGATAGTTTCAACATTATTATGTAAGAAATACACCTGACCACCGCGTTTAATTTCACGCAGAATTGCTTCGCGAATAAGTTCTGCATCTCTTTGTCTAACAAAGGTTTTAACCGCTAAACGTTTCGCAGGCGGTGTGGCTATGATTGACAGGTCACGCATGCCACTCATCGCCATGTTTAATGTACGTGGAATAGGGGTCGCAGTGAGTGTTAAAATATCGACATCGGCACGTAATGCTTTGATTTTCTCTTTTTGACGCACACCAAAACGGTGCTCTTCATCAACAATCAATAAACCAAGATCTTTAAATTGAATATCTTGTTGGATCAGTTTATGAGTACCAATAACAATATCTAATTTGCCCTCAGCCATTTTTTCAAGCGTGTCTTTTTGCTCTTTTGTTGAGTTGAAGCGTGATAAAACGCCAACTTCAATAGGTAAATCGGCAAAACGGTCTTTAAAGTTTTCATAATGTTGCTGAGCAAGCAGTGTCGTTGGCACAAGTACAGCAACTTGCTTGTTATCATTTACGGCAACAAAAGCAGCCCGCATGGCCACTTCTGTTTTACCAAAGCCTACGTCACCACATACTAAACGATCCATTGCCTGTTTACTTTGCATATCTCCAAGCACAGATTCAATGGCATTACGTTGATCATCGGTTTCTTCAAATGGGAAGCTGTCGCTAAACTGACGGTAAGCACTGCCATCAAGCTTAAACTTATTACCTGGTTTAGCTTGGCGTTTAGCGTAAATGTCTAATAATTCTGCGGCGACATCACGAACTTTTTCAGCGGCACGTTTCTTGGCTTTTTCCCATGCATCGGAGCCCAATTTATGGAGCGGGGCAGAGGCCTCTTCGCCACCAGAATAACGGCTAAGCATATGTAACGCAGAAACAGGTACGTATAGTTTTGCCTCGTTGGCGTAGATGATCGTAACAAACTCAGTAATCACACCGGCAGCATCAATTGTTTCAAGCCCTTGGTAGCGGCCTACACCATGATCAAGGTGAACAATTGGCTGGCCTTCACGCAGTTCAGCAAGATTACGAATAAGTGCATCTTGGCTGGCTTCGTATTTATGTTTACGACGTCTACGTTGCGATACTTTAATGCCTAATAATTCTTGTTCAGTGATAATGGTTAAACGGGGTTTACCGTCTAACACTACACTTTGTTCAAGTGGCGATACTATTAAGCCAACATCACTAGCACTATTTGTAAAATCGCTGAAAGACTCGAATTCTTTGAGCTTTAAACCACTTGGTTTTAATAGTGTCAGTAAAGATTCGCGACGTCCGTCAGATTCAACCGACAGCAGTACGCGGCCTTTTTGTTTTTTCTCACTAGCAACATAGTTAATTAAACCTTGGTAAGGCTCATGTAGCTTATGATCTATACGTACGTTTGGTAGCTCTTTACTGGCAAGGTTTGTATGGCCTGCTTTAGTGCCTAGTTTCGCTTGAGATAAACGAATACGTGCGTATTTACCAAACTCACCAAAGAGTTCATTAACGCTTTGATATAGTTTTACAGGTTCAAGTAAAGGCCTAAGTGGATCAACACGGCGGTTTTCATAGCGAACATTTACATCATGCCAAAATTGATCAGCAGCATGTTCAATATCGCCAAAATGCATAAACGTCGTATTGCTAGGTAAGTAATCGAATATAGTTGCCAATTCATCAAAGAACAGAGGCATATAATATTCTATACCGGCAGGCCATGTACCTTTGGTGACCTGCATATAAATTGAGTCTTGCTCAGAGCTTGCGCCAAATTGCTCACGATAATTGATACGAAAACGCTCAATGTCAGAGTCGTTAGTTGGAAACTCATGAGCTGGTAATAGCTCAATTTTGTCTACTTTTTCATCTGAACGCTGGCTTTCAACATCAAATAAACGAATGCTGTCGAGCTCATCATCAAAAAAGTCTAAACGGAATGGGTGAGGGCTACCCATAGGATACAAGTCAACGATAGAGCCACGGATAGCATATTCACCATGCTCCATCACTTGTTGTACATGCAAATAGCCTGCTTGTTCAAGATTTTCACGTAGAGTGTGCGTATCTAAGGTATCACCCACTTTAAAGTTAAGGGTTGACCCATAAATAAATGATGCTGGCGCTGTACGAAGCATCAAAGTTGATACAGGTACGATTAAAACACTTTGTTGTTCTTTTTTTAATGTGTTTAACGTGGCTAAGCGTGCAGAAATAATATCTTGGTGTGGTGAAAAATGATCATAAGGCAGCGTTTCCCAGTCAGGAAAGACCATGACTGGGTTTTCAGGCAATAGAAATTCTAACTCAGTTTCAAGGCGTAGGGCGCTTGGCGTATCTGGGGTGACTATCACAACCAGCTCGTTGTGTTGTTTTACACCTTCTGCGATGGCGATGCTAAGTCCGCTGCCAGTAAGTTGTCCCCATTGAATTTTATCTTTCTCAGATTTTACCCAAGGCAATGCTGCCCATTGCGCAAACGCCATTTACTACTCCTTTAAACTGTTTTTACTTGCTTAGTCTCGATAAATCTTAGTTAGGTCTTGATAGTGGTCGATACGACGATCACGAAGGTAAGGCCAAATTCGACGAATGTTTTCACTACGTGCTTGGTCTAATTCAACAACTAACAATTGCTCATCGCTGTTGTTAGCCTCGACTAGAATCTCACCCTGTGGGCCCGCGATAAAAGAGTTACCCCAAAACTGAATACCTTCGCTTTGGCCGCTTGGATCACTTTCGTGGCCAACACGGTTACAGCTGATCACAGGCACGCCATTGGCAACGGCATGAGCGCGTTGTGAAATAACCCACGCGTCTTTTTGACGTGTTTGTTCGTCTTTCTCATCGCGAGGGTCCCAGCCAATCGCAGTTGGGTAAATTAAAATCTCAGCCCCCGACATTGCCATTAATCGTGCGGCTTCAGGGAACCATTGATCCCAGCACACTAATACGCCTAATTTACCAACAGACGTTTGAATGGGCTGAAAACCTAAATCACCGGGTGTGAAGTAAAATTTCTCGTAAAAGCCAGGATCATCAGGAATATGCATTTTGCGGTATTTACCGGCAATGCTGCCGTCAGTTTCAAGTACCACAGCGGTATTGTGGTAAAGACCTGTCGCACGTTTTTCGAATAATGATGACACAATCACCACATTCAACTCTTTGGCTAGTGCGCCTAAGGTATCTGTACTTGGGCCCGGAATTGTTTCTGCTAAATCAAAAACGTCTACATCTTCGGTTTGGCAAAAATATAAACTACGGTGTAGCTCTTGAAGAACAATAAGCTTAGCGCCTTGGCTTGCTGCATCGCGTATACCTGCAATCGATTTTGCCATATTGTCTTGAGCATTATCGGTGTTTGATTGCTGAACAAGAGCAACCTTTAAATGCGTTGGTTTAGTCATTGTTTGTTCCTGCTAAAAAGCCGCGCGGTAATTGCATTGTAATACAGTGTAAGCTGCCAAATTGGTGAATAATTGGCAGGCAATTAATACCAACAACAGTGTGATCTGGGTATGCTTTGGCAACCTGACCAAGTGCAAGTTGGTCGTTTTCGTCACCATAAATTGGCACTAAAACGGTTTTATTGATGATTAAATAATTAGCGTATGTGGCAGGTAGTCGGTCACCGTCTTCATTGAATACCGCTTTTGGCCAAGGTAAGGCAATAAGCTCATAGCTTTCACCGTTAGCGGTTTTAAATGATTGCAGTTGCTTTTCCATGGCATCAAGGGCAGCAAAATGTTCATCATTTTTATCATCACACTGCACATAAACTAGGGTGTTGTTTGGTGCAAAACGTATCAGCGTATCAATATGGCTATCGGTATCATCACCAGCAAGATGACCGTGATCAACCCAAAGGAAAGAAGTAGCCCCTAGTTGCTCAACAAGCGTTTGTTCTATATCCGCTTTTGTAAGTTCTGGGTTACGATTTGGGTTTAATAAGCATTCGCTGGTTGTGAGTAGCACGCCGTGTTCATTAATTTCAACGCCGCCGCCTTCAAGAACCAACTCACTTTGCTGATAAGCATTTTTAGGATTAGCGACTTGCTTTACAAGCACTTGATTAATTTGGTTATCGAGATCACTTGCAAATTTATTGCCCCAGCCATTAAAAATAAAATCCATCACTTTTAATTGGGTTGCGTCATCAATATTCGCGCAGGTCAATGGGCCATGGTCACGTGCCCAGGTATCGTTACACGGTGTCACCACAAAGTGAATGCGACTTGCATCGACATCAGCTTTTGCAAGTAAAGCTGCAATATGTGTTTTTAGGGCATTATCATGGGCCACGATAACAACATCTTGTTGTTGGCTAATTGCTTGGCAAAGCGCTACATACACAGGCTCAACAGCGGTTAAATTTGCTGCCCAATCAGTGTCTAGATGAGGCCAAGTGAGCATAACGGCATCTTGCTCAGCCCATTCAGGTAAAAGTCTAAATTTCATGAAGGTAATAAACAAACTAAGGTGGGGCTAGTTTAGCATTTTAGCCATAGATGTCAGCTTTTTGTGCGCGATAAAGCGCGATTTTTAACTATCTTGCGGATTGTTTTCTTGTTGACGTTTTTTTAGTTGGCGTGTTTGTGCGTGTAAGGCCGCTCGAACGACTAAATCTTGGTCAGCATCACGAATAGCAGTAAACAATAACGTGTATTGATATTTATCATCATCGCATTTTTCAATCGCCACTAATTCGGTGTAGCAATAAATAGCTGACGCCTCATGTTGTAAAAACAACTTAGTGCGAAATGTTTGACCTAATTCATAGACCTCAGATGAGGTAAGCTTTACACCACCACCGCCGTAACTGTCGCAGTAGTTTGCGTTATCGTCTGGTTGCTCAGAGGCTAAGATATGACTCATGATTAAATCGATTTTACGAGACTGCGCCTGTAAAAACGCTGCTAATTCTTGTGCAACATCACCTAGATTACGTAGTGGTCGTAAGCTCGTTTGCTCAAGCTCATTTACTTCGTTGGCAAGTTTGAATAAAGCAGGAATATCGGCCTCGAGCTCAGCATTGGTTTTTGGCACAGCACTTGGTTCAACCGGGTACAAATTGACACGGTTGCTCTCGTTAATTTGAAAAAACTGTTCAAATTCGGCTAATTTTTGATTATTCATGCTGCACTCCACACATCTTTCCTTAATACTAGCGTTCGAAGCTGCAAATTGCTAGTAATCAAATAAGCAAAAAAAGGGCAAACTCATTGTTTGCCCTTCATTTTTTACAGATTACCCTCTTGGGTTTTGACATGTTCTTGTTGGTGATGGTGTGCTATTTCATCAGCAAGCTCTTGTCTTGAGCGTTTTTCAGTTAACTTACGTGCCGTTAACCAATAAAAGAACAGAGGTACAAAGAATACAGCTAAGAATGTGGCTGCCATCATACCGCCCATAACACCTGTACCAACACTATGACGGGCACCAGCGCCTGCACCAGAGCTAAGTACTAAAGGTACAACGCCTAAAATGAAAGCAAGTGAAGTCATGATGATTGGTCTAAAACGTAAACGTGCAGCCTCAAGTGCAGCAGTACTAGCGCTCCAGCCTTGTTGATGTTTCATTAAGGCGTATTCAACGATAAGAATCGCGTTTTTACTGGCAAGACCGAGTAGGGTGACAAGGCCAATTTGGAAATACACATCGTTTGTCATGCCAACCACCCAAACGGCTATTAGTGCACCAAAGGTACCAAATGGCAGGGCAAGCATTACAGACAGTGGTAATGACCAACGCTCGTAAAGGGCTGCTAAAATCAAAAACACCATGATCACTGCAAGTCCTAAGGCAATCCCTGTGGTACCCGAACTGCGTTTTTCTTGGAATGCAGAGCCCGTCCATTCGTAGGTCATATTTGGCGGTAAGACAGCTTCTGCAATACGTTCAACTTCAGCGATAGCTTGACCCGAACTGAAACCAGGTGCTGCATTACCCATTAGTTTAACTGCTGGTAAGTTGTTATAACGATTTAAGTTTTCAGGGCCACGGCTATACTCGATAGTGGTAAAGGCTGAAAGCGGCACCATAGTACCTTGGTTGTTTTTAACATAGATACGGCCAATGTCATCAGGTTTCATTCTAAATTCAGCATCTGCAGACATTAGGACTTGCCATGCGCGGCCAAATTTATTGAAGTCGTTGACGTAATAAGTACCTAAGTTACCTGCAAGGGCGGTGAACGCATCATCAATTTCTACACCCATGGCACGCGCTTGTTCTCGGTCAACATCAACACGAAGTTGCGGTGCATCAGGGCGCCAAAGAGTTTGCAGGCCGCTGATGATTGGGCTCTTTTGCGCTTCTGCTGTCATTAACTGCATCGCTTGTTGAAGTTTGTCTGGGTCGCTATCGCCTTTGTTTTGAATGTAAAATTCAAAACCACCAGTGTTACCTAAACCAAAAATAGCAGGTGGATTAAAGGCAAGTACGAGTGCTTCTTTAATACCCGCCGTTTTCATGAATAGCTCTTGCACAAGTGCTTTGGTATCAACTTCGCGTTCATCCCAATGCTTTTGTGTCACGAATAAAGTCGCAGCACTATTTTTGTAACCACCGCCGATAAAATCAAAGCCTGTAAACGCAACGACGTTTTCGTTAGCTGGGTTTGATTGTACTGCTTTTACAACTTGTTGCGTTACTTCCTCGGTACGCTCAAGTGATGAACCGTCAGGTAAAAAGATTGCAGAGATGTAATAACCTTGGTCTTCATCGGGTACAAGCGAGCCTGGGGTGTTTTGCCAAAGGCCAATCGTTGCAGCAATCATACCCGTCATTAAGATTACACCTAAAAGACCGCGGCGCACCATAAAACCAACAGCCCCCACATAACGGCCAGTTATCTTGGTAAACATAGCGTTAAACCATAAGAAGAAGCGAGCTGTTTGCTTGTGTTCTTGTTTCAAAATAAGTACACAAAGAGCAGGCGTCATCGTTAGGGCGACCACACCCGATAAACTCACAGCAATCGAAATAGTAATAGCGAATTGACGGAATAACTCACCTGTTAAGCCACCTAAAAACGCAATTGGCACAAACACAGAACACAGAACCAGAACGATAGCTACAACAGGGCCACTTACTTCACTCATAGCTTTGACAGCTGCGTCTCTGGCACCGAGTCCTTCTTCATGCATAATACGTTCAACGTTTTCAAGTACCACGATGGCATCATCAACAACAATACCAATCGACAACACCATGCCGAATAAGGTGAGTGAGTTAATTGAGTAACCGAGCATATACATGCCGGCAAACGTGCCAAGTAGCGATACTGGCACTGCAAGGGTAGGTATTAGGGTAGCGCGCCAGTTTTGTAAGAATAAATACACCACTAAGAATACCAATACCATGGCTTCAAGCAGTGTTTTTACTACTTCACGAATTGATACTTCAACAAAACGGGTTGTGTCGTACGAAGTTAAATGTGCAAGGCCAGTAGGGAATTGGCTTTTCATTTCTTCGATAACACTATTTACTTCTTCAGCTACATCAAGAGCATTGGCACCCGGTTGCAAGAAGATACCTAATAGTACTGCTTCTTTACCGTTAATTGTCCCTTTGAAGTTATAATCTTTCGAACCTAGCTCAACGCGTGCTACGTCTTTTAAACGTAAGCTACTGCCATCGGTATTTGAACGAATAATGATATTTTCAAACTGTTCAGGCTCAGACAAACGACCTTGTGCAGTCACACTGTAAACGAGCTCTTGTGGAGATTGAGTAGTTGGTGTCGCACCAATTTTACCTGCAGCATATTGCGAGTTTTGTACTCGGATTGCCCCTGCTATTTCTTCAACAGTAACCCCTAGCTGGCTCATTACATCAGGGCGTAGCCAAATACGCATCGCGTAATCTTTAGCACCAAAAATTTGCACACTGGTGGTGCCCGGAATACGTTTAACACGGTCAAGCACGTTCATGGTGACATAGTTTGAAGTCCATAAACTCGAGCGTGTACCGTCAGGAGAGTAAAAGGCATGCACTTGTAAAAAGCTAGAAGAGCCTTTTTGGACAACCACACCTTGGCGACGAGTTTCTTCAGGTAAACGCGCTTCAACCTGCTTTACACGGTTATTCACGTTTACAGCTGCTTGGTCCACATCAGTACCAATTTCGAAGGTTACTTCGATGGTGGTCGAGCCTGCACTCGTTGAAGTCGATGACATGTACATCATACCTTCAACACCAGTAATGGCATTTTCTATTGGTGTGGCAACCGTTTGCTCAAGTACACTGGCGGATGCACCCGGATAGGCTGCGGTCACTTGTACAACCGGAGGCGCAATTTCAGGATATTGCGCTACAGGTAAACTGCGCATCGCAGCAAGGCCCGCAAGCACAATAACAATAGATATAACAAACGCAAAAATGGGTCTGTCTATAAAGTAACGAGAAAACATAAGACTCCCTGTGCTTATTCTGCGTGGCTTGAGTTAGCGGCTGGCTTGCCAACATTTACTGGCATACCCGGGAAGAAAATACGCGCCATGCCATCAACAATAACTTGGTCGCCTTCTTTTAACCCACTGCGAATTAACCAAAAGTTTTGGTATTGCTCGTTTTCTGGTTTTTTGATCCATTCACCCACAGTGACAGGGGCAGGTAACGCGACATCCATACCTTGCTCGTTTTTACTTACAACATAAACGAACTTACCCGTGCCGTTATCGAGCACTGCACGTTGCGGAACGATGAAAGCGTTTTTACGTACTGCACCACTTAACTCAACGCGAACGAATTGGCCCGGACGAAGTTGAAAATCAGGGTTAGGAATAATTGCCTGAAACTCACTGGTACCTGTGTTTGGATTAATACGCACATCAGAGAAGTTAACTTCACCGGTTTGTCCGTATAAAGAGCCGTCTTGTAGTTTAATTTGTGTTTTCCAGTGGCCTTGCTCAGGTAACGTCAGTGAGCCATTTTTAACATCTTGACGCATTTGCAGTTGTTCACGCTCAGATAAGCCAAAACGAATACGAATAGGGTCAAACTGAGTCATTTGAGTCAGTAGTAAATCTGGGCCAGAAACATAGGTTCCTTCCGAGACAAACTCACGTCCCATTACACCTGCGACAGGGGCTTTCACTTGCGCATATTCAAGATTAAGTTGGGCTTCTTTTAACGCAACTTTTGCAGCGGCTAAATCAGTTTTTGCAATATCATTAGCTGAACTAGCGTTATCGTAATCGCGTTGTGAAACAGATTTTTCGGCACGTAGTTTAGCTAATCGTTTAACGTCACGATCAGCTTGAACAAGCGCTGCTTTTGCACCATCAAGTGCAGCTTGCGCACGATCAACCGCAAGTTGGTAAGGTTCAAGATCAATAGTAAACAGAGATTGGCCTTGTTCGACACGCTGACCTTCTTCAAAGTTACGTGATTCAAGGATTCCGGTAACACGGGCTCGAACTTCAACTTCTTTTGAACCAGACAGCGTTGCTGGCAGCTCAATAGTAAAAGGTGCATCGTGTGTTTCCATAGTCATAGTAGCGACAGCTGCTGGGTGCATTTGACCCTGTTGCTGCTCTGGCGCTTCAGAACAACCTTGCAGTAGCAAGGGTGCAGACACAAGTAACAACGCAGATAATGATAATTTGGCAGGTGCGAAAGGCAGACGCATGTTTACTCCACAGTCCAATTGTTAAGTAGGTATGCATAGAAATAGTCAAACAAACACGAAAGACGAAATTATGCATATTCATTTGTCGTTTAGTTTATACCCAAAAGAGAAAAAGGTACACCCTGTAGTTTACTTTTTATTTAAAACCAAAAGATGACTTAATTTAGCCCATCACTAAGTCGCTTAATGTATTCAAACTAAAAACCGATTTAGGAGGTGGAAGTTAATAAAAAATATAGCCAAATAGTGAGTCGAGGTGGATGAAGTAGCATGATTTTTGAAACAGTAGAGCAAGCTTATGACGCTTAAAACAGAAGATTTTAATGAGTTTATAAAATCTTTGTTTACCAAGGGTACAAAAAATTAACAAATGGCTTGTAATTAAAATGAAATCTCGTACCCTAAAGCAATAAAAATATAATAAAGGTGAGTTAAGGATGACAGATCAAACTGGGGTTATCACCGCTTTTACTGAGATATCGAGCAAACTTAGGCGCTTTGTATCACGTATTGTCAGCCCTGATGATGTAGAAGATATTGTGCAAGAGACGTTTATAAAAAGTTATGAAGCTGATCTTAAACAAAATATCGAATATACTCACAGTTACATGCTGAAAACGGCTAAACATTTGGCACTAAATCACATTGCTAAATGGGACAATAAATACAAAGAATCGTTAGATGAACAACAACAGGTTGAGCATCACATGCGTTCAATGGCACTTGAAGATGAAGTGACCTCAAAAGAACGTTTTTTGTTTTTTTGCCGAGTGACTAACGAATTAAGCCCTCAAATTAAAAAATGTTTTATCTTAAAAAAAGTCTATGGCTTAAGCCAAAAGGAAATTGCAGCTAAAATGGAACTCAGCGAAAGTACTGTTGAAAAACATATAGCCAAAGGCTTATTACATGTTCACCGAGCAATGAAATCACACGACGTACAACCCCAGACATTTAACCCAACCACTGAGTTCACTGCAAAAGAGGTGAACAAATGAGTAATGTCCATCCATTTTCATCAAAAGAAATGATTCAAGAGCAGGCGAGTCAATGGATAAGTGCAATTGATCGCGGTTTATCTAAAGATGAAGTGAGACAATTGCACATGTGGGCTCATCAAAGCACAGCTCATCAAGAAGCATTGTTTGAACTTGCGACTTTATGGGATGAAATGAGCGTGCTCAATGAGTTAAGTAGTATGTTCCCTTATAAAGCACCGCAAAAACAACCTGCAGTGTTTGGTATGGCAACTGCTGCGAGCTTTTTAGTAGTGATGCTGCTTGGTTGTATTATGCTTATCTATTCAAGCTACTGGCAAAGTGAAGAAAACGACTATGCTAAATTTACCAAAATTTATCGCACTAAAGTCGGCGAGCAAGCTGAATTTGTTCTGCCAGACAGCACTATTGTGCAGCTCAATACCAATACTAAACTTGAAGTTGCTTACTCGAGCGATCGTCGTCAGTTGATCCTGAGCCGTGGTGAAGGGCGTTTTAATGTTGCTAAAGATCCTAGTCGTCCGTTTACCGTAATTGCTGGTGATAAATCTTTTACTGCACTTGGCACAGTATTTAATGTTCAGCGAAATTCTGCCTCAGACTTAGAGTTAGTTGTGACTGAGGGCAAAGTGATGATTACTGATCCGAGTACTCAGGTTGATGCCAGTGATTTTAATCGTTTAAAAGATGCTTCAGATAACAGCGCAGATATAAAAGCACTTAAAGCGAATGTGGTTGTATCAGGCGAGAAGGCACTAATAAAACAAAGTAAAACAGCGCCAATTAAGCAGTTATCTGTTGATGACGTCCAACGCGACTTGGCATGGCAACAAGAAATGTTAATTTTTAATGGTGAGTCTTTAGACGAAGCTCTGCAAGAGGTGAGTCGTTATACAGCCACGCGTTTTGAGCTAAATGACCCAGAACTTGCCTCTTTGAAAGTAGCTGGGGTGTTTAAAACAGGCGACATTAAAGGTTTGCTTGACTCATTACAGGCCAACTTAGGTGTAGAACATCAACGTTTAGGTGAACATCGTGTTAGCTTAACGATCGCTGCAAAAGGTTAGTTCTGCCTATGAGAATACGCAATTATAATGATGTTAATTATGCGCCACCTTCTCGTCACAAAAAATTAATTAAAAAAAAGTTAAATTTACATAGCGGATTTTTCTTCCTCACTTGTTTGTTTAAATTGCGCAGTAAGCAATTGCGGTTGTTACCTGCCTCTTTTGTTATTTATGGCCTCACTACAGGCCAAGTAGCAATAGCGGCTGAAAAACAAATGCTGCAATTTGACATCAAAGCGCAACGAGCTGATTTGGCGTTAATCGAATTTGCAAAGCAAACAGATCAAACAGTCATTTTTTCTTTCGAACTAGCGAAGCAATATCAAGCGCAATCTGTGTTTGGTTTTTACACCAAACTTGATGCACTAAATGCGATGCTCGAAGGCACTGAGCTCGATGCGGTTGTTGATCATCAAGGCTTGCTGAGTATAAAACTCAAACAAGTAGATAGGATAGATAATAACATGATCAAAGTATCAGGGGTCAGCGCTGCAGTCGTGCCATTACTGCTTGCCGCCAATACGCAAGCGTTAGCAGAAGATCAATCAGCAGAAAAAAACATCGAAAAAATTGCCGTTGTCGGTAGCCGTGTCGCAGGACGCTCGGTTGAAGATTTACCGGTTCCGGTTGATATTTTAAGTGCCGAAGCACTAGAGAATACAGGCCAAACAGAAGTAGGCCGTATGCTTCAGGCTATTGCACCGTCTTTTAACTTTTCAAGCTCGTCTATCAGTGATGGTACTGATGCACTTCGCCCTGCAACACTACGCGGTTTAGGGCCCGATCAAACCTTAGTTCTTATCAATGGCAAGCGCCGCCACCAAGCAAGCCTTATTCACATTAATACCTCTGTGGGTCGTGGTACGGCAGGGACTGACATGAATGCTATCCCTGCGGCTTCTATTAAACGCATTGAAGTATTACGTGATGGTGCTGCTGCGCAATATGGTTCAGATGCCATTGCAGGTGTTATTAATATCGTATTAAAAGACGCTGAAGAGGGCGGTAAAGCGGCCATCAACTACGGTGAGTATTCAGAAGGTGATGGTGAAACAGTAAATGTTGATTTCAATAAAGGTTTTGCACTAGGTGATGATGGGTATTTAAATACCACAATTAACTACCGTGATCGTGCGCCAACAAACCGTGCAGGTCTTCATGGCTCATGTCAATTTTACGGCTGTACTGAACTTGATGACGGGACGCTATTAGCAGGCGACCCGCGTGAGTTAACTGCACCTCGTGATACGTTTAGAATTGGTGATGCAGATTCACAGCAATTTGCTTTAACTATCAACACTGGCTATGAACTTGCTGGTGGTGAGTTATATGGTTTTATCACCTATTCAAATCGTGAAAATGAATCAGCTGCGTTTTTCCGTCACAACGCAAATGCCAATGGTAACCCTGTATTACAAGATGGTGATGCAACCATTCCTATGGGATTCTTACCGAAAATTAATACCGTTATTGATGACGTGTCTTACAATGTTGGCTTTAAAAAGTCGTTCGATAATGATTCAAGCATTGATTTATCGTACACCTATGGCGAGAACAGCATTGATTACACAACAAGTGACACTATCAATGGCTCATACGCTAACTACCTTCGTTATAACCAAGGTTTAAGCGCGGCAGAAATTCGTGCCACTATCCCCCGTTCAGCATATGCATACGGCCTTGAATTATCACTTCAAACACTTAACCTTGATTACACCAAAGACTACGATAATTTCTCATTAGCACTGGGTGCAGAGCTTCGTACTGATGAGTTCCGTATTTTAGAAGGCAGTGAATACGCATACCGTGATTACGACACTGTTGATGGTATGAGCATCTACTCAGGTTTAAATGGTGGGGTAGGTAGTGTTGATGCTGCAAGTGGTACGCAAGGTTTTGGTGGTTCAGATCCGGCATCATCTGTTGATGAGTCACGCGATGTGATCTCATTCTATATGGATGCAGAAACCTATGTTATTGATGATGTGATTATCTCAGGTGCGGTACGTTACGATAACTACAAAGGCTTTGGTGATACCGTAAACTTTAAGTTAGCGGGTAACTGGTCTGTGACTGAAGATGTGTCTTTACGTGGTGCATTAAGTACAGGATTTAGAGCGCCTTCTATGCAACAACTTTACTTTAATAACGTAAGTACACAGTTTGTTGTAGGCGATGATGGCAGCTTAGTTGCTGAGCAAGTAGGTACATTCAGAAACGACAGTACCTTAGCGCAATCAATTGGTATTCCTAAGTTAAAAGAAGAGAAGTCACAAAACCGTAGTTTAGGTATTGTGTATAACGTAACCGACAATATCAATTTAACCATTGACTACTACTCGATTGATATCGACGACCGTATCGTTATTTCCAACCGTTTAGGTAAAGGCTTATCAGATACGCTTGATGCTGCACTTGTAAGTTCAGGCGCAGGTGCGGGTCAGTTCTTCTTAAATGGTGCAGACACTGAAACCGAAGGTGTTGATTTAGTTGCCACATGGAATACAGAAGGCCTTGGCGGTACGCTAGATTTCACCTTTGCTGCTAACTTCACTAAAACAGATGTAGTTGATTTATTCACGCCATCAGGCAGTGGTCTTGAGACTATTCCGGTAGAAGATGTATTTTCTGCACAAGAAACATCAATTATCGAAGAATGGCAACCAGAAGACCGCATTAACTTAAGTGCGCTTTACCGTTTAGAAGATTGGACTGTAAACCTATCTCTAAATCGCTATGGCGAATACACAGTTGAAGATGGTGGTCGTCAAACATACGGTGCTGAAATCTTAACTGATGTTAAAGTTAACTACTTCTTTAACGAAAACCTGTCATTTAACATTGGTGCAAATAACTTATTTGATGTTTACCCAGATAAGAACACTATTGGTAATTCACGCTCGGGTACGATTGTTGATGCAAGTGGCAACACCATTGTTTCAAGTCCGGGTGTCTTCACTTACTCACGTCGTTCTGCACCATTTGGTTTTAACGGTGCGTACTACTACGTAGGTGCAGAGTACAAGTTCTAAACTCCCTTTAGATTCCTTTATTATTTAACTTTGCAAGGGGCCGTTAGGCCCTTTTTTAGTTATAAAGACGTGCTTATAGATATAGGAACATCTTGATATCGTTTTATTTTATCAAGCAAAGTAACCAAGGTTTTGTGGCTACTTTGCTCACTTGCTGTTACTTGTACATTCGTCATTTCAAACTGAGCGGCAAATAACGCAAGGTTAGCGATTATTTGCTCTGGTGTTATAAGTCTATTTGCAAAGTAAATACTGTCGTTATCAGTGATAGTAAATTGCGCTTGTTTTTTGGGATTATCAAGACTTGGTTTTGCTAAAGGGCGATTGACTTCGATAGCGCGCTCTTTAACAAACGAGGTTGTTACGATAAAAAATATTAGCAAGATAAACACAATATCAAGCATAGGGGTCATATCTACATCAGCGTTTGCAGTGGTTTTTTTATGTTGTTTCACCATAATTAGGTCCTTGTTGTTTTTGACCAAGCCACAAAATTTACAATTAAGTGGATTAGCCATAGTCGTGCTAAGAACACGGATTATTTTTAAAATGCTGGGCGCCACAGCAGTTTTAGGATCCTAAATTTAAAGTTAGCAGCTTTTAAAAATACTGTAGTTAAATAA
>NZ_JAKEVN010000055.1:0-25908 GCF_022398505.1 Pseudoalteromonas sp. Isolate3
TGACCCCATGCCGAACTCAGTAGTGAAACGAAACAGCGCCGATGATAGTGTGGCATTTGCCATGTGAAAGTAGGACATTGCCAGGCTCCAAATTAAAGAAAGCCCGATTCGAAAGAGTCGGGCTTTTTTGCGTCTGGAGCTGTCAGCTTTCAGCCGTTAGCTGAAATATGGGGTTGTATAGTGCTGAGACTCCCTCAGCAACAAAACCCTGTAGGAGGCACGTCAGTGCCGAATCTAGGCCATAACCAACACATTCATGGCTAAAGCCATTCCTACGTGATGCGTTGTCAGACATAAGATGGCATTTGATCTACAGGATTGTTTGGTACTTCAGAGTCTCCCTCAGCAACAAAACCCTGTAGGAGGCACGTCAGTGCCGTATCTAGACCTTAATAAACACATTCATGGCTAAAGCCATTCATACGTGATGCGTTGTCATACATTAGATGGCAGTTGATCTACAGGATTGTTTGCTACTTCAGAGTGTTCCTCAGCAACAAAACGAGTAGGAGGCACGCCAGTGCCGTATCTAGACCTTAACCAACACATTCATGGCTAAAGCCATTCCTATGTGTTGCGTATCTCAGGTGCCAGACATTAGATGGCAGTTGATCTACAGGATTGTTTGGTACTTCAGAGTGTTCCTCAGCAACAAAACGAGTAGGAGGCACGTCAGTGTCGAATCTAGGCCATAACCAACACATTCATGGCTAAAGCCATTCCTACGTGATGCGTATCTCAGATGCCAGAGATTAGATGGCAGTTGATCTACAGGATTGTTTGGTACTTCAGAGTGTTCCTCAGCAACAAAACGAGTAGGAGGCACTTCAGTGCCGAATCTAGGCCATAAGCAATATATTCATGGCTAAAGCCATTCCTACAACGATACTTTTCCTAGCGCCTATATGGCTTATCCTAACTCGCTAACTTTACTCTCACAATTCGCTAACTCATAACCCAAAAACAAAAACGCCAGCATATAGCTGGCGTTTTTAATCCGAAGGTAAGCTTGGTATTAAGCTTTTGGACCTGCTGATTTGATTGCTTCTGAAACATCGTATTTTGCAAAGTTTTCAGTGAAGTCAGATGCTAGTTTGTTTGCGTATTCTGCGTACTTCTCTTTATCTTCCCATGTGTTGATTGGGTTAAGAAGCTTACTGTCTACACCAGGAACTGAAACTGGTACATCTAGGTTTAGAACATCGATGTGTTGAGTTTCAACATCAGCTAGTTTACCTGATACGATTGCATCAACTACAGCACGTGTAGTTGGGATATCGAAACGTTGACCAGTACCGTAAGGGCCACCTGTCCAACCTGTGTTAACTAGGTAAACTTTAGCGCCGAATTCACGTACACGCTTCATTAGAAGCTCTGCATAAACGCCTGCAGGGCGTGGGAAGAATGGAGCACCGAAACATGTTGAGAATGTAGACTCTATGTCGCTTGTTGAACCGATTTCAGTTGAACCTACTTTTGCAGTGTAACCGCTTAGGAAGTGGTAAGCTGCAGCTTCTTCAGTTAGTACTGAAACTGGTGGTAATACACCGCTCACGTCACAGGTTAAGAATACAACCGCTTTTGGCTCGCCAGCACGGTTTTCTACTTTACGTTTTTCAACGTGCTCTAGAGGGTAAGCTGCGCGGCTATTTTGTGTAAGGCTTGTATCATGGAAATCTGGTACACGGTTTTCGTCAAGTACAACGTTTTCTAAGATTGTACCGAAGCGAATTGCATTCCAAATAACAGGTTCGTTCTTTTGCGATAGGTCGATACATTTAGCGTAACAACCACCTTCGATATTAAATACGCTACCAGGTGCCCAACCGTGTTCGTCATCACCGATAAGGAAACGAGTAGGATCCGCAGATAATGTTGTTTTACCTGTTCCAGATAGACCGAAGAATAAAGCTGTGTCGCCTGCTTCACCTACGTTTGCAGAGCAGTGCATTGGTAATACACCTTTTGCAGGAAGTAGGAAGTTTTGTACAGAGAACATTGATTTTTTCATTTCGCCTGCGTAGCGCATACCAGCTAGTAGTACTTTACGTTGTGCGAAGTTGATGATTACAGTGCCATCACTGTTTGTGCCATCACGCTCTGGGTCACATACAAATGAAGGTACGTTCATTACCTGCCACTCTGGGAAGTCGGCAGTATTGTATGTTTGTGGTTCGATAAACATGTTTTTGGCAAAAATATGATGCCATGCAGTTTCTGTTGTAACTACAACTGGTAAATAGTGCTCAGGATCAGCGCCAACTTCTAGGTGAGAGATGAAGTGGTCTTTGCTTTTCACGTGTTCTTCTACACGTGCCCATAACGCATCAAACTTGTCTGCATCGAATGGGCGGTTTACGTTGCCCCATTGGATTTCGTTTTCAGTGCTTGGCTCTTGAACAATAAAACGATCTTTTGGAGAGCGGCCAGTGCGTACACCGGTTTTAGCAACAAAAGCACCATTAGCGGCTAAAGTCCCTTCGCCACGACGAATAGCGTGTTCGACAAGTTCAGCTGCTGTAAGATCAACAAAACTAGTAGCGTTTGCAGTCATGTTTATACCTAAATTGTGAGAGATTGAACGGGATAGCTCTGGGGTTCTTAGTTTTCCCTTTTGCTAAAAGAATAGTAACAGAAGGATTAGGGATATTCGAGTGTCTGAAGGGCCTAAAAAGGCATATATTTGGCAAAAAACATGAATAATTTCAATGATACCGGTGTCATAAAATGGCGCTTTTTCATGACACCGGTATCATTATTTTTGATAATTTTTTTTAATAAAAAAGCCGCATCGAATGCGGCTTTAATACAATAATATTTTTAATTGGGTGTATCAGTTAAAAATAGCTTTAATATCCTGTTCGTTAAAAATGTAATCTTTTAAGCAGTAATGGCAGCTAATTTTTACTTCGCCGTTTGCTTTTACATCGGCAAGTAACTCTTCTTGACCTACATTCACTAACGCAGCAATTGTTTTATCTCTGCTACAGCCACAACGGAAACTAATAGATTGTGGCTCGAATAATTGAGGGTTATCTTCGTGGTAAAGTCTGGTTAAAACTGTATTTGCATCTAAACCTAGTAACTCTTCATCTTTAATAGTGTTGCTGATAGCTTCAAGATGAGTGAAGTCTTCAACAGATTTTTCCTTATTCACAGGTAATACTTGTAAGAATAAGCCAGCTGCTTTTGCTGTGTCTGCTGTTACTTCAGTTGCAAACCAAAGACGTGTTTTTAACTGTTCTGATTGCTCAAAATAGTTCTCTAGGCATTTATCTAAGCTATCGTGCTCTAAAGGTACAATACCTTGGTATCGCTCACCTTTAGTAGGCGTAATTGTAATAACCATATAGCCATTACCAATTAAGTCTTTTATTGTGCTTCCTGTCACTTCACCTTGTAGACGTGCTATGCCTCGCATGTTTTGTTTATCGTCACCATTAATTACCGCATATTTAACAGGGCCATCGCCTTGTAGTTGAACGGCAATTTCACCTTCAAACTTTAAAGTAGCTGTTAATAAGCAGGTAGCAACAAGTAATTCACCTAATAAGGTTTGCACAGGTGCTGGGTAATTATGGTTTGCGATCATCTCTTGATAAGTGTTTTCAATTTGTACGAGTTCGCCACGTACATCGAGCTGATCAAATATATAACGATGAAGTAAATCTTGTTGCATGAGTTGCATTACCTAACTTGATTTCATTTTTAACAGTTCACGTCTTTGCTTTTTATCTGGTTTACGATCAGGATGTGGAGCAAAGAAGCTGTTGTTCTTACGGGCGATAGCATTTGCTTCGCGTTTCTCAATACTAGCTTGAGTTTCTTGATATAAGGTTTGTGCAATGGGGGCACCTTGACGTTTTTCAAGGATCTTTTCAATTGTCACGACCTTTTCGTCTACCCCTTGTAGCAGTTTAACTACAGCACCGACTTCAACAATTTTGCTGGGCTTGGTACGTTGTCCATTATAATGTACTTTGCCACCTTGCACCATGTCTCGTGCGATTGAGCGGGTTTTATAAAAACGTGCAGCCCATAACCACTTATCAAGGCGTACGTTTAATTCATCTTGCTTGTCTTGCGACTTATGAGTGTTACCTTTTGACACAATTGTGCTCTTTGAAAGCTGCTTATATATAGGCAAAATTTACCATGAAACTTAATCACAAATAAACAATCGTAGTAATTCCTTGCAGCCCACTGTTCGTCGAATTTACCTTGTTTACAAAGTTTAATATAAGCGCGCTTGTTGAATGAAAAATGAAAAGGTACTATAGGCCAGCTACCAAGCAGTAAATTAAAATAAGAAATAGAGTTTATGGATCAACACTTACAACAAGTTAAACAGTTTTTGAACGGCTTACCTCATGCCAAGCTAAGTGCATTTGTAGTGCTGTTAGTTGTTGTTTATATTGCTTTTTTATCATCCAAGGTATTTTGGCTTGTATGGCCGGAGCCCGATACAAGAGCACTGCCTGTAACAGGTGTTAACACCATGGCAAAGCGAGCAGAGACTGTAAGCTCACGTCAAATTATCGAACAGAATTTATTCGGCAAAGTTGTTGTCGAAGCTAAAAAACCTACCTCAAAACAAAATCAAGTTATTAACAACGCCCCTGAAACTCGCCTAAGTATTAACCTAACCGGTATTGTTGCGGTAAGCCAAAATGACCAAGCTGGCCTTGCAATAATCGAATCTCAAGGCAAGCAAGAAACATATGTTGTTGATGATGCAATTAAAGGAACTCGCGCAAAGCTAGCTCAAGTATTACCCGATCGAGTGATTTTAGATGTTAGCGGTCGTTTTGAAACTTTGATGCTGGATGGACTCGACTTTACGAAAACAGTTTCTATGCCCGTATTGGCAGAGCGTAAAGAGTCAGAATTAACCGCAGGTCCGCAGCTTGTCGAAAATAGTGAAATAAATGCGACTGAAGATGAAGAAATAAAAGAAGCGCTTATCGAAACGCGTGAAGAAGTATTAGACGATCCCGGTAAATTATTTGACTATATTCGCGTCTCTCAAGCGATGGTTGATGGTGAGTTAGTGGGTTATCGTTTAAGCCCAGGTAAAGATCCTGCTTTATTCAAGCAGATGGGATTAATGAATAATGATTTAGCTATTGCGATTAATGGCTATCAATTAAATGATTTGAAACAGGCAATGTCAGCAATAAACGAATTACGAAATAGTACTGACGCAAGTATCACTATCGAACGCGATGGTGAACAAATTGATGTGCAATTTAGCCTGCAATAACTAGCTTTGGAGTTTTTATAGAATGGTTCACGCGCTACACCTCACAAAAATCAAAAAAGGGTTAGCTAAATATGCAGCGCTTTTTTTATTAACAGGATTATCGCTTTCAGTTTCAGCTGTTGAGTATGCAGCTAATTTTAAAGGCACTGATATTAATGAGTTCATTAATATCGTAGGTCGGAATTTAAATAAAACCGTTATTATTGACCCAAATGTGCGCGGTAAAGTAAACGTGCGCAGTTACGAGCTAATGGACGAGAAGCTTTATTATCAGTTTTTCTTAAATGTACTCGAAGTTTATGGTTATTCAGCTGTTGAGATGGATAACGGTATTATTAAAATTGAAAAAAGTTCTGATGCTAAAAAGTCGAATGTACCGCTGATCACTGAAGATAACCAAGCCAGTGGCGATATGATGGTGACACGTGTGGTACGTGTTAAAAACGTAAGTGTACAAGAGCTTGGTCCTCTAGTTCGTCAATTTAGTGACCAAAAAGATGGTGGTCACGTTGCAAACTTTAATGCTGCGAACGTGATGATGTTGACTGGTCATGCTGCTTCAGTTAACCGCTTAGTAGAAATTATTCGCTCTGTTGACCAAGCAGGTGATAAGCGTGTAGATATTGTACAGCTTAAATTTGCTACCGCAGACGATGTGGTCTCTGTTGTTGAGAATATTTACAAAGATGGTGGCAAGGGAAGCGTTCCTGAGTTCTTAATTCCTAAGGTTGTTGCTGATGGTCGTACTAACAGTGTGATTGTCAGTGGAGAGGCGCAAGCACGTACTCGTGCTGTTGAATTAATTAGCCGTTTAGATGGTGAGTTAGAGAACCAAGGTAATACTAAGGTTATCTATTTAAACTACGCAAAAGCTGAAGACCTTGTAAAAGTACTGCAAGGTGTGAGCAAAACATTAGCCGAAGATGCGCAAGGTGGTGCGACTAAAACTCGTTCTCGCAACCAAAACGAAACAAGTATTGAAGCACACCCTGATTCAAACTCTCTGGTTATTACTGCGCAACCAGATACGATGCGCTCACTTGAACAAGTGATAGAACGTCTTGATGTACGTCGAGCACAGGTACTTGTTGAAGCTATCATCGTTGAAGTGTTAGAGGCTGATGGTATCAACTTAGGCTTGCAGTGGATTTCAGAGCAAGGCGGGATGATGCAGTTCAACAATGGTACAACAGTACCTGTTGGATCATTGGCAGTTGCTGCTGAGCAAGCTCGTGATAAAACGATACAAAAAACGATTACAGGTAATGAGACTGGTAATACGACTCCTTATGAAGAAACCGTTGAAGGTGATCTGGGGCCTCTCGGACAACTGCTCGGCGGTATCAATGGTTTAGCAATGGGTATTGTTAAGAACGACTGGGGTGCAATTATCCAAGCTGTTTCAACGGATACTAACTCTAATATTCTTGCTACGCCGTCTGTAACGACCATGGATAACGAAGAAGCGTCAATGATTGTTGGTCAAGAAGTACCGATTATCACAGGCTCGCAAACAGGCTCAAATAACGCTAACCCATTCCAAACAGTTGAACGTCAAGAAGTAGGTGTAAAGCTAAAAGTTACACCACAAATCAATGACGGTTCAGCGGTTCAGCTAACGATTGAACAAGAAGTTTCCAGCGTAAGTGGCGCTACTGCGGTAGATATCTCAGTGAATAAACGTGCAATTAAAACCACGGTTATGGCTGATGATGGTGGTATGGTTGTACTAGGTGGCCTGATTGATGAAGACGTGCAAGAAAGTGTCTCTAAAGTACCGTTATTAGGTGATATCCCGGTACTTGGTCATTTATTTCGCTCAACCAGCACTAATAAGCGTAAACGTAATCTGATTGTATTTATTCGTCCTACCATTGTGCGTGATGGCATTAGTATGAATAAGTTGAGCCACTCTAAATATAACTTTATCCGTGGCGAACAACATAAACAAAAAGAAGATGGTATTGATTTAATGCCGTTGACGGATGCACCAATTCTTCCTGAATGGAATGATGCCTTGGTATTACCGCCAACTTACGAAGAATATCTAAAGCAACAAAACGCGAATGAGCGCAACGATGACTAATGCAATTACAGAAATCAATGATGAGTTAGCACCCGATGTGCCAGCAAATCATGATGAGCTGCTAACAAGCGATGATCTTGTTAGCTTGCCAACCAAGCGTTTGCCATTCTCGTACGCGCGTCGTACAGGTGTATTATTAGGTAAAGATCAGGATAACTGGACTGTGTATTACCGCGGTGAGTTAGACGTTGATGCATTACTTGAGGTACGACGTATCGCGGGTCATGGTTTTTCACTAGAACAATTACCAGATGACAAATTTGAGTTGTTGCTAGAGGCCTCATATCAGCGTGATAGTTCTGAAACGCAGCAAATGATGGAAGATATCGGTAACGAAGTGGATTTATTCTCGCTTGCAGATGAATTGCCGCAAACTGAAGATCTACTTGCTGGTGATGATGATGCGCCAATTATTAAACTAATTAACGCTATGCTGAGCGAAGCGATTAAAGAAGGTGCGTCGGATATTCATATCGAAACCTTTGAACAAGAGCTAGTGATTCGCTTTAGGGTTGATGGGGTATTAAAAGAAGTATTAAAGCCAAATCGTAAACTCGCCTCATTGTTGGTGTCGCGTATTAAGGTTATGGCAAAACTAGACATTGCCGAAAAACGTATACCT
Source organism: Pseudoalteromonas sp. Isolate3 (assembly GCF_022398505.1). NCBI lineage: Bacteria > Pseudomonadati > Pseudomonadota > Gammaproteobacteria > Alteromonadales > Pseudoalteromonadaceae > Pseudoalteromonas > Pseudoalteromonas sp. Isolate3. Next base: position 7,972 of record NZ_JAKEVN010000055.1, read on the forward strand.
CAAGATGGCCGTATTAGTTTACGAATTGCTGGTCGTGCTGTTGATGTGCGTGTTTCTACTATGCCATCAAGCTTTGGTGAGCGTGTTGTACTGCGTCTACTTGATAAAAACAACGCACGGCTGAATCTTGAAGATTTAGGTATGACTGAGCGTAACCGTGAATTGTTTGCTGACTTAATCAGTAAGCCCCACGGTATTATCTTAGTAACCGGTCCAACGGGTTCTGGTAAAAGTACCACTTTGTATGCAGGCATGAGCCAAATTAACTCGCGGGATCGTAATATCCTCACTGTTGAAGATCCAATCGAGTACGAGATCCCAGGGATTGGTCAAACGCAAGTCAATACTAAGGTTGATATGACCTTTGCACGTGGCTTACGTGCCATCCTTCGTCAAGACCCTGATGTAGTAATGGTTGGTGAGATCCGTGACCTTGAAACGGCACAAATTGGTGTGCAAGCTTCATTAACTGGTCACTTGGTTATGTCGACACTGCACACTAATACGGCTGCTGGTGCTATCACACGTATGGAAGACATGGGCGTTGAGCCTTTCTTACTATCATCATCGTTATTAGGTGTGTTGTCACAACGTCTAGTACGTACTTTATGTAATAGCTGTAAAGAAGGTCACATTGCCGATGAGCGCGAATGTCAGTTATTGGGGGTCAACCCTGCTGAGCCGCCAACAATTTATCGTGCCGTAGGGTGTGAAGAGTGTAACTTTAATGGTTACCGTGGCCGTACTGGTATTCATGAATTGTTGGTTGTTGATGAAGCAATTCGTGAAATGATCCACAGTGGTAAAGGCGAGCAAAGTGTTGAAAAGTATATTCGCAAACACAGTCCAAGCATTCGTCAAGATGGTTGTAATCGTGTGTTAGCGGGTCGCACTACCTTAGAAGAAGTCTTGCGTGTAACACGTGAGGAAGGTTAATCATGGCAGCATTTGAATACCGTGCCCTTGATGGCAAAGGTAAAGAGAAAAAAGGCATTCTTGAAGCCGACACGGTAAAACAAATCCGCCAAACCCTACGTGATCAGGGTTTAATGCCGTTAGAGGTCGTGGCTGCTGCTGAAGGTGAAAAGCAAGCTAAAGGAGCGAAGAGCTCTTTATTGAGTAGTTTCTTTAAACCAAAAATTTCTACTTCAGATTTAGCTTTGATCACTCGCCAGCTTGCAACCTTAATACAGTCGGCATTGCCTGTTGAGGGAGCCGTAATGGCGGTAGCTGAACAATGTGAAAAGCCGCGTTTAAAGCGTATGTTAATGGCCGTTCGCTCTAAGGTAGTTGAAGGTTACACCCTAGCCGATGGCATGAGCGAGTTCCCGCATGTGTTTGATGATTTATATCGTGCTATGGTGGCCGCTGGTGAAAAATCGGGTCACCTTGATCAAGTTTTAAATCGTTTAGCTGATTACACGGAACAACGCCAGCATATGCGTAGTCAAATAACACAAGCGATGGTGTATCCAACCATCCTGGTTGTATTTGCTATTGCAATTGTGTCGGTACTGTTAGGTACTGTGGTACCAAAAATCTTGAAGACCTTTGAAAAGTCAAAACAAGTTTTACCATGGACAACCGAATGGGTAATGGCAGCTAGTAATTTTGTACAAAACTACTGGTTCATAAGTTTAGTCATTATAACCGCATTAGCTGTGGCAATTAAGCAAGCGCTTAAGCAGCCGCATATTCGTTACTGGTATGACGAAAAAGTGCTTCATTTACCGGGGATTGGTAAGGTTGCACGAGGTGTGAATACGGCGCGTTTTGCGCGTACTTTAAGTATTTTGTCGTCAAGCTCAGTACCACTACTTGAAGGGATGCGTATCTCGGGTGGTGTATTGGTTAACGAGAAAATGAAAAAGTCGGTGCAAGATGCTGCAACACGTGTAAGTGAAGGGGCTAGCCTTCGTGCTTCACTTCAGCAAACCAAACTTTTTCCACCTATGATGCTACACATGATAGCCAGTGGTGAAAAGTCAGGTGAACTTGAGCAGATGCTTGAGCGTGCGGCAAATAACCAAGATCGTGAGTTTGAGAGCATGGTAAACGTGTCTCTGAAACTATTAGAGCCTGCGATGATTGCCTCAATGGCGGTAATTGTATTGTTTATTGTTATGGCAATATTACAGCCGATTATGGCAATGAATAAGGCTGTAGGTCTTTAAATTAGGGAATACTAGAGCAATTAGCAGTTAACACTGTCGCTCTATAATAAATTTTTGAAGAAAGTTAGAGGTATTTTTGTGAACAAACAGTCAGGTTTCTCATTACTAGAAGTCATGGTAGTACTGGTTATCATTGGTATGATCATGTCAATTGTGGCGCCAAATATCATGGGTCAGCAAGAAGAAGCTGCAATCGATAAAGCACACTTAGATATTCAACAAATTGAAGATGCGTTAAGCCTATACAAGCTTAAAAATAAAACGTATCCAACCACAGAGCAAGGCTTAGAAGCGCTAGTGAACAAAACAAGCATTGAGCCAATTCCAAGACGTTTTCCTGATGGCGGTTTCCTTGAAAAATTACCAGAAGATCCATGGGGTAACCCATACCAACTAATCAGCCCAGGAGAAATCGGTAAAATTGATATCTTCTCTATGGGTCCTGATGGTGAAGCAGGTACTGATGATGACATTGGTAACTGGGATGAAGAAAAGTAACAATGCCTAAATTCAGCCAACTGAACAAAGCTTATACACATCAAGGCTTACTATTATGGTAAGCCTTGGTCGTTTGCGTTTGGCTGACCGTGCTAAGCACGCGAAAGGGTTTAGCCTAATCGAGATTTTAATGGTGCTTGTGGTGATTGGTTTTGTCACCAAAATGGTTGCCTACAGTTTTGATGGTGGTGCTGAAGAAGAACTCGAAAAACAAGCTCTCAGATTACACACTACGATTAATATGGCTTCTGAGTTTGCAATTTTAAATCAGGTTGAGTTAGGTTTTCACCTTGACCAAGATACATTTGAATTTTTAGTTTTTGACGGTGATAAGTGGGTTACTTTTGACCGTGAAAAATTGTTTGCCCCAATTAAGGTTGATGAGCGCTTTAAGCTTACTCTTAACCTTGATGATTTAGCCTGGGCACAAGATAACTTGCTTGAGCAGTCAAACTGGCGTGAATTAATGAGCGGTGGTGACGAAGACAGCCTACTTGAGCTAAAAAAGCTCAAAATACCGCAAGTACTTATTTTATCTTCTGGCGAAGTCAGTGCGTTTCAACTGGTTTACGAGCTTAAAGATGAGCGAGAGCCGCAGTATTTTATCGAAGGCGAATTCATGGCCCCGGTAAAGTTTCGTATGGAGCCTGAATAATGAATAAGTCAGCAGGTTTTACCTTACTCGAAGTGATGGTTGCATTGGCTATTTGTGCAATGGCTGGTATTGCCGCAATGCAAGCAACCGGAGAGCACATTAATCATCTTTCGTCGATTGAAGAGCAAACTTATGCCTCTTGGGTTGCTGAAAACGTAATGGTTGAGCAGCGCGCCAAAGGCGAGAAGTGGACAGGTAAAAATGGTGTCAAAGGCACTGAAACATTAGCTGGCTTTGAATGGTATTGGCGTCAGGACGTGGTTCCTACTGCTGATAAAACGTTTGTAAAGGTAACCATTAACGTGTTCGCCGATGAAAAGCTTGAATATCCAGTTTATGAGCTTTCTACTTATTTAAATAAAGGTGATAAGTAGTGAAGCAACGCGGTTTTACCTTACTTGAAGTGATTGTCGCTATGGGGATCTTAGCTTTTGTGGTGTTATCAACTCATCAAATTCTTGATTCAACAACGAAAGCAAAAGAAGCTTCAGATGAAACGATTGCGGAATTAAATGGCTTACAAACCTTGTTTCGTCTAATGGATCAAGACTTTAGTCAAATGACGAAACGTCAGGTTCGAAACGAAGCGGGTGACTTTCAAGAAACTTATGTTTTAGCTGGTCGCTACGTTCTTGATAGCCAATACGATGGCATTGGCTTTGTACGTGATGGTTGGATTAACCCAATTAATTTACTGCCGCGCTCTGAATTACAAGCAGTTGGCTATCGCGTTATAGATGACAAACTTGAGCGTGTATATCGTGTATATGTCGATCAGTTAGATAACATGGAGCCTCGTTCGCAAGTCATTCTTGAAGATATCGAAGACCTTAAATTTGAATTTTTAGATGACAAAGATGAGTGGCAAGAGCAGTGGCAAATAAAAGCGTTACCAAAAGCTGTTGCAGTTACTATTCAAAAAATCGAACAAGAGCCAATTCGTCGCGTGTTTTTAGTGCCTGGTGAAGGAAAAGTAACAGCCCAAGCAAATGATGGCAATAACGGAACGGGTGGCTAGCCATGACTGCGATTAAACGCTCTAAAGGTGCGGCGCTTGTTATCGTTTTATTCATCGTGGCGCTTGCGGCTATGTTAGCTGTCGAGATGAGCGCTAATTTAATGGTGCAAGTGCAGCGTAGTAGCAATATTCAAAACCATCAACAGGCAAAGTGGTATGCCTTCGCTGCAGAAGAGCTTGCAATTAAGGCACTTAAACAAACTAAAAAAGATGAACCAGATAAAACGCATTTAGAACAAGTTTGGGCGCAGCAGGGAGGGGTACCATATCCGGTTGATAATGGCACCTTGAGTGGCACTATTACTGACTTGCAAGCTTGTTTGAACCTAAATGCATTGCATGTAAAGCCCGATCAACAAACGGATCCAAATAATAAAACTAATCCAGCACATAAGGCATTGTTGGCATTATTAGAAAATATTGAAGATTTACCATCAGATGAGTCTGAAGAAGCTATGGCTGATAGTGTGTTTGATTGGTTAGACGCTGATAGTATTACCTATCGCTCGGGTGCCGAGGAAGATGAATATTTATCTCGACAATACCCATATATGACTGCAAATAGTTATTTTGCTTCGACCTCAGAGCTTCGTTTAGTAAAAGGCTTTAATCCATTAGTAATGGAAAAAGTCTTACCATTTGTGTGTGTGATTCCTGGCAGTGAGTTGCTACAAATAAACGTTAATACACTACCTGTAGAAAGTGCCATTATATTAAGCTCGCTTATTGATGGCTTAAGTCTTTCAGGGGCTGAAGCGGTATTATCATCACGTCCTCAAGATGGTTATGATGATTTAGAAGCATTTTTTGAAGAGGTTAATCAACAAGGCGCACAAAATGTGAAAGCCGTTGAAGACTTATTCAGTATCAACAGTGAATATTTTAAACTACAAACGCAGGCTGAATTTGCAGAGCTGCGTTTTTCGATGACCACCTTACTCCATGCCACTAATGGTACAGTAACGATACTGGCGCGAAAATTTGGAGGCGTACAGTGACAGAGATATTGTTGATCCGTACGGGTCAAACATTAAAAGACAGCCTTAATTGGCTAATTTACTCACCAACAGAACAAGAAATAATTGCCAGTGGCGAAATTGCCAATGCAACACAACTTGGTGAGCTTACAGAGAGAGCGCAATCACGGGAAGTGGTTGTACTATTGCCAAGTGATCAAGTACAACTAAAAACAGTTGCTTTGCCAACCAAGTGGAGCCGCAAGCTAGAGCAAGCACTTCCTTACATGCTAGAAGAAGAAATAGCCTGTGATGTTGACGACTTATTCATAGCGATTGCAGAACCAACACTTATTGATGAGAAGCACGCTATTAACATCGCGATGACCGATCGTGAATGGTTTGAGCAATGGCTGGCTGAGTTCAATGAGCATGGTATCGAAGTATATAAAATACTGCCCGATGCTTTATTGTTACCTGATGTCGATGACAACGCTCAGTTACGTGCTATTGAGCTTAATGGTCAGTGGCTATGTAAACACGGTAACTGGCATATTGCCGCTGTAGAGACGAATTGGCTTGCTGGCTATTTAACGGCATTAGGTAACCCTGATGTTGCACACTTTAGTCCAGCAACGGGTTTTCCTGATACGGTTAACCTAAATGCTCGAACAGAACAATACGATTTACCATTAGCTTTATTTGCCAAACAATTACCAGAGGTTAATTTTAACCTGCGCCAAGGCGTTTATCAGCTTAAGAAAAAATCAGCGATTTGGTGGGGCTATTGGCAAAAGGCCGCTATTGCAGCTGGTGTAGCGTTAGTGTGTAGTGTCGGTGTTAAGTCACTTGAGCTCTATAAGTTAAATAGCGAACTTGAAGCAATGAAAGCCGAAGTAGTTGCCAATTATCAGCGTGCTTTTCCTAACAAAAAAGTGCGTCCGCAACTTATTCGCAGCCAAATTCGTAATGAACTTGCATTAATCGATGCTGGTAGTACGGCAGGCTTTTTAGATTTGACTAACGATCTGGTCTCGATTTTTAGTCAAGTGAAAGACTTCACACCAGAAACGCTTCGTTATGATCAAGGCCGTAACGAATTACGTATTCGTGCGCGCGGCAAAGATTTCCAGTCATTCAGTAAAGTTAAAGCAATTTTAGAACAGCGTGGCTTAACCGTTGATCAGGGTTCGCTGAATAATGATGGTGATTTTGTCGTTGGTGAAATTAAGTTACGAGGTGCGGCATGAAAAATCAAATAATCAATTATTGGCGCTCGTTAAAAGAACAAGAACAGCAACTTGTTATTGTTGCAGGTGTGGTGTTTGTTATTTTTGTGCTAGTTATGGGAGTCTTTCGTCCACTTAACACGGCTATCGAAAAGGCTGAGCAAGACACTATAAAACAGCAAGAGCTATTAGTTTGGGTTGATGAGAGTATTGCTAAATTAAAAGCAAGCGGTAATGCACGTAGTACGAGCAGTCGTAGTTTAAGCCAAATCGTTAATAGCACCCGTAATCGTTATCAAATTATCATTAGTAAAATGCAGCCGAATGACAATTCACTTCGTTTAACAATTGATTCTGTTGAGTTTAATAACCTTGTTGAATGGCTTGATGAATTGGTTAATTCGCACGGCGTACTAATCGAGAATTTAGATTTAAGTAAAGATGACAAATCAGGCTTTGTGCGTGTAAGTCGTTTGGTACTAGAGAAGTAAACGATGAAAAGAGTTATTTTATTAATCACAGTGTTTGTGATGTGTTTTTTGGTGTTTACGCTGGTAAAAACACCCGCTGCCGTTGCACTTGATTTAGCTAAGCCGCATTTACCAAAGCAATTACAATTAGGTAAAGCCAGTGGCACGCTATGGGACGGCCGCATTATGCAGGTACGTTTTGATGGTGAGCAATTAAATAATGTGCGTTGGCAGTTATCAGGCTGGTCACTGTTCACAGGTAAATTAGTGGGTACGGTGCGCTTTGGCAATCCTCGTGATAAAGCGGATATATCTGGTCATGGTGATTTTACATATGGTCTCTTTAACCAAACAGTCACTGTGAAAAAGACTACTTTACGCTTAACGGTTGAACGTGCCATGGAGCGTTTACAACTCCCTTTACCGATTAGTGCACAAGGCCGCGTAATAGTTGATTTAGACGAGTACAGCTCAGGTCAGCCTTATTGTGAGAGTTTAAGCGGTGAAATCGCGAGCCCTAATATTGATGTCAAAGGAATGAACAACTGGTTTAGTATTGGTCCTCTGAGCGGCCGTTTAAGTTGTAAATCGGGTGATGTAGCAGTACTGGTAGACCCAGAAAACCGTTTAGGACTTGAAGCTGATGCAGTATTAAAAGCGAATCTAGACTTTAAAGTAGCTGGCTATATTAAACCTGAAGCAAGCTTACCAAAAGAAGTGCATGATGCAGCTAAGTTCCTTGGTCGTCCTGATAACGAAGGCCGTTATCCGCTTAACTTTTAAATTGGATTAATTGAATAGTATGCAATTACCTGAGTTTTCAAAGCAGCAAAGCGAGCTTCTAAGTCAGTTTTTAGCGCAGCATCCAGATGCGCTTACTTTGGCGCAAACCCAAGGTTACTTGTTTGCCGTGATTTGTGCTCCTGAGCCGCTTGATGTTCACCAGTGGTTAGAAGAGGTTGCACCAGGCTCTGATGGGCAAATGGATGAGCAAGTACTGTTTGCATTTATGGCCTTGTATCAGCAGATCAGCGAGCAAGTATTTGAAACGGGTTTTGCATTACCTGTGAGCCTACAGCTGAGCTCTCAAGGGCAACAATACCTAGATATTCAAGAATGCCAGCATTGGAGCCAAGGTTTTATGCATGGTGCACAAGGCTACGTTAATAAGCTACTAAGTGCTCCACATTTAGCTGATGAACTTAAAGAAGCGTTGGCTACCGCGCTGCAAAGCTTAGGCTTTTTTACTCTTGAAAGTAGTGAAATTGCAGCCCTCGCAACTGAGCATGGTTTATCTGAAGGGCAATTATGTCAGCAGCAGTATGAAGTGATGAATGAGTTTGCCGCTGGCTTTGCAGAACTTATTGAAGTTGTTGCTGTAAATAGCCAACTTTATAACGATGAGGGCTGGAACTAACCCAGCTCTAATAGGATGTCTGTGCAACCTTTGCTACAGCGTACAACGCCTTTACCTGGCTGATCAGTTTTTAAGTCTAAGGTAAGGGCGCCTTTACACACTTCACAGTATAAGGTTTGCCCTTTACCCAGCTTTTTTAACATATTGCGCTGTTTTGCGAACGAATCGCTGGTTTTTTTGTTTAAAGCAGAAAAGTCCATTACTTGTTTAGCCTTTCCTCAAGCGCATTCGAGACAATACTACATACTCGGTTTAAGCGGTCACCATAAAAATACAAGTTAATGTCTTTTTCACGGCAGTAGTGTAAGTGAAAAATTTGCAGCTTATCGTCTGTTGTAAATGTGTCCTCAATATATTCAAGCTCTGAATTAGATAAATTGAGTTGTGACTTAATATTATTTTTTGCCATATTCGCCGCGGGACTACGATTAATTTTACTCGCATCAGATAGTAATGATACGCCATCTCCTAGTAACCTTTCCCTAGGCTCTTTGATCAAAGGGTGATCAATCGTGAAAAGTGCTAAAATAATAAGCACTAAAATAAGAAATTTTTTCATAGCACAATAATCTTTGATCTAAATAAATACGGTATAGGTGCAAGTTTAATAAAATGGTCGTTTTAAAAGCAAGCAGATACGATTAAATAATTAAAATGTCGTATTTTCGATCAATCCCTGAAATTTTTTATAGATTGAGTATAATGCTTTATAGATTTGAAGTTTCAGAAATCTTTGAACGTAATGAGATGTATTCTGATTTGCCTAAGAGCTTAGAGAACCATCTGCTATAAACATATGTTTGAATGTTATTTCCTAGTGGCGTTGAGGAATTTTAATGGATAAACAGATTAAGGTTAAAAATATCCCAACGGAAGTGAAAATCCAGAAACCGGAAAATGCTTCCCTCGATGATAGATTTAATCCACGCAACCGTATTTATGTTCGAGCTGTAACTGGCTTACATCAATTGCTCAGACAGCGAATTGGTTTTGTCGGTATGCTTGCGTTTATGTTACTACCTTGGATTAACTTCCACGGCCAACAAGCTGTATTGTTCGATTTGGTAGGGCAAAAGTTTAACATTTTTGGCTTAACGCTTTGGCCACAAGACCTGACAATCCTTGCCTTTATTTTAATGTTGGCGGCTTTTGCTCTTTTCTTGGTAACTACTTTCTATGGTCGGGTTTGGTGCGGTTATACCTGTCCACAAACCGTTTGGACCTTTATTTTCATTTGGTTTGAAGAAAAGTTTGAAGGTAGCGCTAATCAGCGTAAGAAACTTGATCAACGCCCGATGGATTTTGATAAGTTTTGGCGAAAAAGTGCTAAACACGGAAGTTGGTGGTTATTCTCACTTTATACCGCATTTACCTTTGTTGGTTATTTTACGCCTATCCGCCAACTATTACCTGATCTGTTTACTCTTGATGCAACAGCATATTCATATATTTGCTTAGCCGTATTTGCGGTGTGTACCTATGGTAACGCGGGTTGGATGCGCGAAATTATGTGTTTACACATTTGCCCATACTCTCGCTTTCAATCAGCTATGTTCGATAAAGATACCTTCACAGTAAGCTATGATGAAGCGCGTGGTGAGAGCCGTGGTCCACGTTCACGCAAACAAGATCCAAAAGAACTTGGTTTAGGTGACTGTATTGACTGTAACTTGTGTGTTCAGGTTTGCCCGACGGGGATCGATATTCGTAATGGTTTACAATACGAATGTATAAATTGTGGTGCGTGTATCGATGCATGTGATGGGGTGATGGATAAAATGAATTACCCTCGCGGACTTATTTCCTATACCACAGAGCGTAATTTAGAAACACCAGATAACAAAACCCATGCACTTCGTCCTAAGTTAATTGGCTATCTCGTCATCTTAGTGCTGCTAACTGGCGCGCTGGTGGCGAACATTGCAATGCGTAAACCTATGGACTTAGATATTATTCGTGACCGTAATCAGTTATACCGTGTTGACTTTAATGGTTTAGTTGAAAATACCTATACATTAAAGGTTATCAATAAAGCGCAACATGAGCAGACATTTAATATTCGTGTCGAAGGGCTTGATAACTTTGAGTACATAGGCAAACAAACATTCACTGTGCCTTCTGGTGAATCATACAATGTACCACTGTCATTGGTTGTTGACCCTTATGATTTGAAAAAGCCAATGACAAAGTTTGAGTTTATACTTTCTGTCGATGGTGAGCCTGATGTGCAGATTTCACAGCCGAGTAACTTCTTTAAGGCACGATAATTAAGTACACTGAGTAAATGAATAAAAAGCGGGATTTTCCCGCTTTTTTTATATGATGAGACATTATGAGTAAATTTAGTTTTGTTGACCTTACACCCGATTCAATTTTAGATGCAGTTGAAAGTATCGGTGTCTATGCTGAATCAGGACTGCTGGCATTAAATAGCTACGAGAACCGTGTTTATCAATTTAAAGCAGAAGATGGCCAACGATATGTTGTTAAGTTTTACCGACCAGAACGCTGGAGTAAGGCGCAAATCTTAGAAGAGCATGCGTTTGCATTTGAACTTGCTGAGGCCGAAGTGCCGGTTGTTGCGCCTGTTATTATCGAAGGGCAAAGCTTGTTTGAGCATAATGGCTATTTGTTTACGTTATTCCCTAGTGTGGGTGGCCGCATTTTTGAAGTTGATAATTTAGATCAACTCGATGTGCTTGGCCGTTTAATTGGTCGAATGCACCAGGTAGCAAAAGCAAAGCCATTTGAACATAGGCCTGTGATCAGTTGCGAAGAATATCTTCAGACAGCTAAAGTTCAGTTACAGGCAAGTAACTTGGTGCCAATGACATTAGAGAACGCTTTCTATACAATTTTAGATTTGGTAATCAAAGAAACCACACAACAGTATAAAAATGTTGAAACTATCCGCCTGCACGGTGACTGCCATGCTGGTAATATATTGTGGTCTGGTGATGCATTGATGTTCGTTGATTTGGATGACAGCCGACAAGGACCTGCCATTCAGGACCTTTGGATGATGCTCAGTGGCGATCGTAACAACCAACTGTTACAGTTAGACACTTTAGTGGCTGCCTATGAAGAATTTTGTGACTTCGATCACAGCCAATTAAAACTGATAGAACCACTCAGAGCGATGAGAATGGTGCATTACATGGGGTGGTTGGCAAAAAGATGGGATGATCCAGCATTCCCACGGAACTTTTCATGGTTTGCTGAAGACAAATACTGGGAGCAGCAAATACTAGCGTTAAAAGAACAGCTTGCAGCGCTACAGGAAGCACCATTAAAATTATTACCATAAATTTTTAAAAGCTAATAAAGACGAGAAAATAATGTTTAAAAAATTAAAGTTAAGTCTACTCATTTTATGTTTACCTTTTGCAGCCCTTGCTGCTGATTTTGAAGCAGGTAATCAATATGAAGTTTTAAAAGTTGAGAAAAGTGCAACACCGCAAGTAACCGAGTTCTTTTCGTTTTATTGCCCACACTGTTTTCAGTTTGAGCCTGTAGCAAAAGCATTAACTGCAAGTCTTCCTGAAGGTACCGAGTTTGTAAAAAGCCATGTTAACTTTTTAGGTGGTGTATCTAAGCAAACACAAAGTAATTTAAGCTATGCCTACTTAATTGCTAAGCAACATGGCAAAGCAGAGCAAGTTGCTGACCAAATTTTTAATAGCATCCACAGACAACGCGCTTTACTTAAAGACATGAAAGACGTTAAAGCATTACTTGCGACCAATGGTATTAGCAACGATGTGTTTGATGCTGAAATTGCAAGCATGCCAGTGATTAGTGCTGAAAAAGCGATGCAAGATAAACAGCAAAAATATTCTGACATGGGTGCGTTAACAGGTGTGCCTACTTTTATCGTAAATGATAAATATAAAATCAATTTAAATACCATCAAAAGCCAGCAGATGCTTGATGAGTTAGTCGAATTCTTATTAAAACAATAATTTTGGAGTAAAGAAGTAATGATCAAGTTAGTAAAAGCTGTATTAATGGCTGCCACGCTAGGTTTAGCGGCAAATGCCTCAGCTGCTCAATATGAAGAAGGTAAGCATTATGAAACGATTGATGCACGCGCTTCTAAAAAGCCTGAAGTAAAAGAGTTCTTCTCATTCTACTGCCCACACTGTAATAACTTCGAGCCAGTAGTGAAAGAGCTTAAAACACTTCTTAAAGAGGGCGTAAAGTTCAAAAAGAGTCATGTTGATTTTTCAGGTCCTCGTGACCCAGAGATTCAAACCATCTTAGCGCAAGGTTATGCGACGGCTAATGTGTTACCACAGAAAGACGCGTTAGTAGCCGCTGTGTTTAATCATATTCACGGTAAGCGTGCACGTATTAACGAACTAGCTGATATGAAAGACATCTTCGTTTCACAAGGTGTATCGGCTGAAGATTTTGATAAGTACTACAACAGCTTCTCTGTACGTACTATGGCGTCTAAAATGAAACGCGACCAAGAATACTACCAACAAAAAGGTGCTTTAAAAGGCGTTCCAACTTTTATTGTTAATGGTAAATATCGCGTGATTATAGGTGCGGATTCAGGTATTAGCGATGCAAAGAGCATGGCAGACTTAATTAATTACCTAGCTGATAAATAAGTTTAGTTTAATTAAAATTAAAGCTCCGCACGCGGAGCTTTTTTTATTGGTAAAGCAAATGCAAAAAATACTAGTTTCAAGCTGTTTGTTAGGAAACCCTGTTCGTTATGACGGGCAATCGCAAAACTTACTTCATCCTGGCTTAGAAACTCTAAAACAGCAGGGAAGGCTAGTTGTATTCTGCCCCGAAGTAGCTGGTGGCTTACCTACACCAAGGCCGCCAGCAGAAATTAAATTGGGAAGAGTACTCACCAAAGATGCGCAAGATGTCACAGTGCAATTTGCTTATGGTGCAGAACAAGCTCTTAAACTTTGCCAAAAGCAAGGTATTCGTTATGCCTTGTTAAAAGAATCAAGCCCGTCATGTGGTCGCAATACGATTTACGATGGTAGTCATTCTGGAAGGAAAATTTCAGGGATGGGGTTAACTGCAAAGCTGTTAACTGACAACAATATAGAAGTGTTTAGTGAGCAGCAGTTGCCAGCACTATTTAAAGCGCTGACAGACTAATTTTATTTACGCTGTAAAAACACACCTGATTCGATGTGGTGGGTGTAAGGGAATTGATCGAAAATAGCAAAACGCTTTACTGCATGGGTTTTGCATAAGTGGTCAAGGTCACGCTCTAGGGTATCTGGATTACACGAGATATAAATAATATTGTCGTAGTTCGCAACTAGGTCACAAGTCAGTGTATCCATGCCAGCACGTGGTGGGTCCACCAAGATTGTTTGGCAGTTATAGCTTTTCAGATCAATGCCATCCAAACGAGAGAAAGTGCGCTCGCCTTTCATTGCTTGAGTGAACTCTTCACTCGACATACGAATGATATCTAAGTTTTCAACCTTGTTCTGCGCGATATTGTATTGTGCAGAGTAAACCGATGATTTTGAAATCTCAGTCGCTAATACGCGGTCGAATGAATCTGCAAGAGCAATGGAGAAATTACCATTCCCGCAATATAACTCCAGTAAGTCATTGCTAAGTGGTTGGCAAAGCGCTTGTGCCCACTCTAGCATCTTGATGTTCACTTTCGCATTAGGTTGAGTAAAGCTATTTTCGACTTGTTGATAGATAAGCTCTTTACCGTTTACGTTTAAACGCTCAATAACGAAATCATTACCAATCACTTCTTTTTGCTTGCGAGCACGGCCAATAAAATCAATTTTAAACTGTGTGCTAAGTTTTGCTTTAAGCTCTTTAATAGCTAGTAGCCACTGCTCATCTAATTGTTTGTGGTATAACAAACTAACTAGAATCTCGCCACTTAAGCTTGAAAGATAATCGATTTGAAACAGCTTGCGACGCAGAACTTCATTGTCTTTTAAGTTTTCGATCATGGCTTGCATGACTTCACCCACTAAAGGCGCTGCAGGGTCAAACTCGTCAACACGGATCTTTTCTTTAGTTTGCTGATCAAACATGATGTGAAAAAGGTCTTCACCTTCATGCCAGACACGAAACTCTGCACGTTGGCGGTAATGAATAGGGTCAGAGCCAAACACTTCTAATTTTTCGACCCCAAAACGTCGAAACTGTGAGGTGATGCGCTGCTCTTTCTCACTCAATTGTGCATCATATTGAGTTGTATCAATTTTTATAACCGCCATGGCTGATTACCTTTTATCTCTTAGCTTTATAACGGCGCTATTGTAGGGAGCGCTGAGGATTTGTCTAGTTTTGTTATTTATTTTAGTGTCGTTTTTTTATACAAAAAACTTAAGTTCTGTGGTTTTTGGCCGATAATGAGTTAACCATAACATGGAGTCGGATCATGAAAATTGGCAACCTAGGCTATATGCCTAATACAAATGTGAATAAATACAATGGCAAACAGGCATTGCAGCAGCCTACTATTCAAAATCGTCAAGATAGTTACCAGCAACGAGGCCGAGAGCTGGCTGCTAAAGTTCTTGATGATAAACTTGCTGAGGCACTAGGTTTACCTAAAGCCGAAGAGAAAAAAGATAAACCACTGTTCGACTTTGAAGAGATCGTTAAAAACGTTCTCGACTTTGTTGGCGGTGCGCTTCGCAAAGCAAAAGCAGATGGTGCTGATGATGAAAAGCTCAAAGGTATGCTTGGTGATGCACGAAAAGGTGTACAAATGGGCATCGACGATGCTTATGATGAGCTAAAAGGGTCAGGTATTCTTAATGATGACATCGAAGAGGGTATCGAAAAGTCTAAAGAAGGTATCTATAAAGGTATTGATGAATTAGAAGAAGACTTGTTCAATCCTAAACCAAATTCGGTTTCAGTAAGCCAGGCCCAATACGTTAGTTTAAGTAATAATGCAGAATACACTTTCACTACTGCTGAAGGTGATGAAGTGAGTATTAGCTTTGCTGATGCATACGAAAGTAAGTCAGCAAGCGGCTATAGCAAAAATGGCGATAACGAAGCGTTTGTCAGTGAATCTTCTCAATCACGAGACTTATCATTCTCGATGACAGTCAATGGTGATTTAAATGAGCAAGAGCAGCAAGCTATCAATGAATTGATGGAAGACTTGCAGAGTGTTAGCGAAACATTCTTCTCTGGTTCATTAGAAGATGCCTTTGAACAAGCTAAAGAGTTGAACTTAGGTAACGAGCAACTCGTTGGCTTTACCATGGATCTGAAACAAACAAAAACAGTTGCTGCTATAAAAGGGTATGAAGAATATAAACCATCCCCTGAAAAAGAAGTCGCTGATAAAATAGCGCCATTTAATGACGATTTGAAACAAGCGTTCAATAAAGCGGGTGAGTTAGGTTTGCAAAATGAACTTGCTGGTATCTTACAATGGTTAAACCAAGATAAAGAAGAAGTAAGCAAGCTGGTGGATTATACCAAAGCAATGTTTGAACAAATGAATAAACTACGTTCGGCAACTGAAGAAGCTTAACCCTTTCTTTATTTTTACATAGCTGCATGGCAAACTGCTGGCCTTTGATGATCCGAGGTAAGCAGTTTGTCAGTTCATATAATGGTGTTTGATTCTGGTATAGGTGGGACAACCGTACTTGAGCAGATCCAAGCACTGATCCCAGATGCTGATTATAGCTATTTTATGGATAATGCTTTATTGCCATATGGCGCGCAAAGCCAGCAAACGATCATAACCCGCCTTTTTGCGCTACTACAGTTTATCGAAATAGAAAAATTACACGTAGATATCCTAGTAATTGCGTGTAACACCGCCTCTACATCTGCATTAGAAACTATTCGCCCGTATACAAATATAGAAGTAGTTGGTGTTGTGCCTGCGATAAAGCCAGCAAGCGCTTTAAGCAATAGCAAACATATTGGTTTGTTGGCAACGCCATCGACGACCAAGAGCCACTATACTGCAAACTTAATTAGTACTTATAGCCAAGGCACTCAAGTCAGTTTATATGGTTCAACTGAGCTGGTGGAAATAGCAGAAACACTGTTTCATACGCAGACACTCAATAAAGAAAAACTTGAAAAAGAATTGTGTGGTCTAGCTATCGCAGAAGATATAGATGTATTGGTACTTGGCTGTACACACTTTCCATTATTAGCAAATGCGATTAATGACTATTATAAACAACGGATCTTACTTATAGATTCAGGCAAAGCGATTGCTAATCGCGTTAAAAGTTTAATTGAACTTCGGGGATACACAGTAACCGGAGATAAAAAAAAGCCGCTGCACTTTTATGCAACGGCTCCTATTTGCCACTCGCAATTAAACGTTGAGCTGATTACGCTGACTGATCAGATCCCTCACGGAAGCTATTAGTCTCGTTCTCTTGTTTTTGTTTTGCTTCACGTACTTTTAAAGTACGCTGTTGGAATTCGCTATCATTTAATTGATTGATTGCGTTTTCAGCATCTGCTTCAGCCATTTCCACAAATCCAAAGCCACGACGTTTACCTGTGTTTTTATCTTTTAGTAAGCGTACGTTGAAAACTTTGCCTTGTTCTTCAAATAAAGCACGAACAACACCTTCATTAGCACGATAAGGTAGGTTGCCAACATAAAGAGTTTTTGTTTTTACTTCGGCCTCCTCACTTGACGTTGATGAAAGCGCAGCAATGACTAAAGCACCAATTAATAAGCCTGCACCAAATAGCAATGCTGGGTCTAATGCTAAGCTTGCAAATGCAAACTTAACAACTACAAACCCCAAAACAGCAAGAATAACGGAGAAAAGAAAAGATTTTTGATCGGGTAATTTCATTTTGATCTACCAATAAACAAGAAATAAACATTAATTTAACATTGTGAACTTGCTATCTTAACGAGTTAAATGAACATAGCAATGAAATTTGCATGAAATTATGAATATTGGCATAAAAAACAGCCATAATAGCGACCGTTTTTGCTATTTTCGGTAATTTTAGTTCGCTTTTTGAGCGAACAGTAAAAAGATCGAAAAAAAGTGTTGATCTGTTTTTGGATCTCCCTATAATGCGACCCCACTGACACGGCGGGCAGCAACGAAAGACGCTGAACAACGTAGCAGAGAGTTAAGTGAAGCTTCGGTTTCAAATTATCGAAAGAAAGTTTGAAATTAAGTGTTGACTCGAAAAATTAAGGATGTATTATACGCATCCCTAGCGACAACGTCGCAACGTTCTTTAACAATATAAAGCAATCATCTGTGTGGGCACTCGTACAGATTGAGTTCTAACAGCAGATTCTAGTTCGCTAGATGACGCAAACAAATTTAGAGTCTCAATTGAACTGAGTGACCAACGGAAACAAGTTTACTTGTTTCAGCACAGTCAATTCGATTCGAAAGAATCAAAATCAGAATTCATTGAGCATGTCCTTCGGGACAGAAAAAACTTTTAATTGAAGAGTTTGATCATGGCTCAGATTGAACGCTGGCGGCAGGCCTAACACATGCAAGTCGAGCGGAAACGAAGAGGTGCTTGCACCTCT